>JBCCEF010000009.1 GCA_039030395.1 Acidobacteriota bacterium | reverse complement strand
ACCGGCCCAACGAAGGGCTACCCAAGAGTGCGAATAGAAGCTTGTCCGCTGCCGCGACCGACCTCGAAGCCAACCAACGCAGAGGGACACTAGCCGCCATCATTCCCTTGACTTGAGCGACCGACTCATAGAACCCGAATGGCAAGCCTTCTGTAGTCAGCGGTTTAGACTCCGACTAGGTCGCCCTTCTCCACCCGCCGAGCCAACACCCTCCCCGCCCGCACCAACCCCTCATGCCCCGCCGCTTCGAGCAGATGCGCCAGGGCCTCGGGATGACTACAGAGAGTCCGCAATGCGTGAAGGTATGGCGCCAGTTCCGCATCGAAGCTGCGGCAGTGGCCAGCCAGTTGGCCTTCGCGCAGCAGGGGGTAGGTGCCGGCGGTGAGGGGGTGGGGGGAGATCGTCGGCTCGCCTCCGAGGCGGTAGGCGTCGGCGCGGCCCATGGCGGGGAGGGCGGCAGCGGCGAGGAGGGCGTCTTGGCGGTCCGTGAGGAGGAGGCGGGGGAGGTCGCCTTCGGCGAGGCTCTCGCCCTGGCGGAGCACGGCGAAGCGCTCGTTCGGTGGCTCGCCCGTCGGCTCCACTTTCCAGGGTCCGCGGTGGGCCGCCTCGCCGCTGGTGGGCGGCAGCTCGAGTTGATCGAGCCAGGCGAGGAAGCGGGGGTGGAAAGCGTTGGCGAGGCGCTCTTTCGTGGCTTCCGGTTTCGGTTGTGGGGTCTTCGCGTTGTTCGGGGCCTTTTCGGCGGTTGCGCTCGGCACGGTTTTTCCCCTTTCTCTTTTTGAATCAACCACTTGCACGGTGCCATTCGCGATTTCCTCGCGGGGAACGGGCGTTCGGCAGTGCAACGGGCCTTGCGGCGCTCAACACCACGAATTCGGCACTGCCACTCGCCTCGCCACGGCGCGGAAGGCGAGTGGCATTCGTCCACAGGCGATCTCCTGCGCTAGAACGCGATTGGCACGGTGCCCTTCGCTCTCCGCCCGCCGGCAAGGCGCCTTGCCGTGCCGAACTCCTTCTCCCGGTGCGAACAGGCCGAGTGGCACGGCCCAACTCCCTCCCCCGGCGGCGAGAACCGGTGTGGCACGGCGGAAGGCGTGGTTCCGCCGCCTGGGAAGGGAATGGCACTGCGGGACCGCCGTTTTAGCCGCCGGTGGCGGCGTTGGCAGGTTCGACCGGTGCCGTTTCCGGGGTTTCTAGAGGCTCCGGGTCCGCCACGGTCTGCCCCGGCCGGCGGGTGGAGGGGCGCACCCGGTCTCCCAGTTCCGTCAAGCCGGCGGCCCGGTAGAGGGCTTCGAGCAGCCGGGCGGACTGGAGGAAGGTGCGGTCGTAGGCATCCATCGCCGCCTGCTTGGCGAGGAGCGTGGCTTCCGCCTCGCGCCCCTCCTGGGCGACCCGCTCCAAGGCCTCGTCCAGCGGCTGGAGGTCCCGCTCCAGGGTGGTCGCCCAATCCTCGCGGTCGACCGAGAGGGAGGGCAGGAGGAATTCCGGAGTGGGCAGGGATTCATCGCGCAGGCGCTCCACCGCGCGGCGGCCCTGGCGGAGCACCACCACCGGATCGCGCGACACCTGGGTGTCGAGCCCCAAGAAGGGCATGCCCCGGCCTTCGCCGAAGATGCCCTCGGCCAGGTCCCGGAACGAGCGGAGGGTCACGGAGAGGCGGTCCGCCGCCTCGTCGCGTCGGCGGCGGGGACTGTCGTCGTCCGCCAGCTCGTCGAGATGCGCTTCGTCCGCCGACACCATCTCCAACCGCATGCGCTGGATGCGGCGGCCGAGGATGCGCTGGAGCACGCCCAGATCCGGCACGGCTTCGTCGCCTTCCACGCTCAGCGCAAAGATCGGCGTGAGGGCGGCAGAGACGTCGGCGCTGTGGGTGGTCGCCGCCGCTTCCACGGCGAGGGCGGACTTCTGTCGGTCGGTCACCATTTTGCTAGGCATGGGGGGAGTCCTCCTCGGGAGGGGGTGGTGGGGTGTGCGGTCCGCCTTCGGCGGCTTCGGCCAGGGTCTTCGCCACCGGCAGCAGAGTGTGGGCGGCGCCGTGGGCCACGGTGGCGAGGGTGGCGTCGCAGGGCTCGCCGTGCGGCGAGAGGTCTTGGAGAAAGCCCACCAGGGCGGCCAGATCCTTCGCTGCTGCCCGGAGCGCCGGGCGGAGCGAGCGGTCCGCCTCCTCCGGCGCCGGCGGTTGGTCGAGGGCGCGGGCGTAGAGGGCGGTGCCGAGCCAGCGAATGGCCCGGCGCTCGGCGGCGCTTCCGATCAGGCACAGGGCCGTTTCGCGCACCGCGCCGGGCTCGCCCTCGCCCCGGTAGGCGGCCACGCCTTCTTCGATGTCGAGTCCGGGGCTCACCGGAAGTCCTCCCCGGCGGCCAGCTCCAGCCGCTCGGCCACCGCCACCGCCGCCTCAGTGATGCCGCCGGCCAGCGGATCCGTCAGTACCACCCACACGGTGTTCAAGGCCACCGCGAAAGCCGGCGCCAGTCCAGCGGCCTGGCACACCCCGGCGGCGAAGGCGGCGAATTCGTTGGCGGCACCGGAGTCCTGCCGCACGAAGCCCTTCACCAGCGAGCGGTTGTAGTTCGCCAGGTGCCAGTCCGGCAGGCTGTCCAGATGCTCCATCACCGCTTCCACATCGAGCACGGCCGCCTCCTCCGGGGCGGTGGAGGCCTCCGGCTCGTCGCTGCTGTCGGCCGGCTGCGGCCGGGTGGCGGTGGCGTTCTTCTGGATGCGTTCCGGCTTCAGGCTGTCTCCGGGGAGATCCGCCTTCTCGGCGGCAAAGGCCACCAGCTTCGGCAGGCCGGCGGTGAGGCTCTTCTGGATGCGTTCGGGTTTCAGGTAGCTCGGCAGATCGCCGGGGCCGGGCAGCGCGGCCAGGCCGCTCTCCCACACAAGTTGGTAGTAGCCCGTAGGCGTCAAGGGGTGCGCGGCCGGGGTGGGTGGAGTCTTGGGAGTAGGGCGCATGGTGGGGTCTCCTTGCCAGAGGTTCTCTTGTTGCGGGGCGGCGCTTCCGAGTCGTCCCGCTGCGTGATGCCACGGAAGCTACGGCAGCCCCGCTGCCGGCGAGAAATTTCGCCGTCAATTTCGCGAAATCGAAAGTTTCGAGCCGTCAAAAATCGCCGAGTTTTACCGGTTCCGGTAAATGTTGACGAGCGTCGCGCCCTGCGCCGGCCTCGGCACCTCCGCTGGATGAAGGCCCGAAACCCGCGCGGCGACGGCGCATTGCCATCCTTTCAGCGTGTGATAGAACACATCACAGGCCGCGCAACAGAGGAAAAAGTTCTGACCAGGAGGAACCCCCCGATGCCGGACCGACATCTCACCCTCTCCCGCCTCCTGCGGGTTTACGAAGGGGAGGAATCGCCCCGCGAGCTGGCGGAATTCGCCCTGAATCACCTGCGCGCCATCTGCTCCGAGTGCGACGAAGGCTACGCGGCCTACGCCCGCGCCAAGGCCCACCGCCGGCGCCCACCGCGCGCCGTGGACTTTGGCGCGGCGCTCGACAAGGCCGCCCAGGAATCCGCCGCCCAGCGCGCCCGCCTGGCGCACGATGAGAAGCGTGCCCGCCGTGAGGTGACGGACCTTCTGGCCCTGCCCGCCGACCAGTGGCCCCAGAAGATCGACAAGGCGCGCGCCCGCTACTCGACCCCGGCGGCGGCCTCCGCCCTCCTTGCCGAATCCCGCCGCGAGCTGCGCGACCGCCCGGCCTTCGCCCTGGAACTCCTCACCGCCGCCCGCCGGGTGGCCGAGCGCATCGAGCCCGGCCACTACGGCCCCAGCCTCACCCACGAAATGCGAGTCCGCACCGCCGCCCACCAGGCCAACGGTTTGCGCGTGCTCGGCGAACTGCGCGGCGCCGACGCCCTCTGGCCCCCCATCCACGCCCACCTCGCCGAACACCCGCTCGACGACGCAGCCATCCGCGCCGAACTGGCGAGCCTGGAGGCTTCGCTGCGGCAGGATCAGAGGCGGCTAGATGAAGCCGAAGCCCTGCTCCTTCGGGCAGAAGCGCTCTATCGCAAGCTGGAGGATCGGCAGGGAGTGGCGAAGGTGCTGGTGAAGCGCAGTACGGTCAGTAGCCTTGCGGGTAACTTTGACGCGACGCTGGAGGCCCTCGCTGAAGCGGGAGCCTGGTTGGATTCCGAAGTGAATTCGGGGCTGGCTTGGACCGTACTTCACAACCGTGCGATCTGCCTGTGTGATTTGGAACGCTTCGAGGAAGCAGAGCGTTGCTTGTTGAGAAATCAGGCCCAGGGTGATTCCGGTTTGGGTGTTGCTGCTGAGGTTTCTCATACCTGGCTAGCGGGCCGCATCGCAGCGGGCCTTGGCAAGACGCAGGAGGCTCGTGAGCTCCTAGGTCGAACGCGCAATGAGTATCTTCGCCGCCGATTGCCGTTCCGCGCCGCGACCGTGAGTCTGGACCTTGCTGCGCTACTCCTCGCTGCGGGCGAGACATTCGAGGTAAAGCGCTTGGCGCAGCAAACGGCACGCACCTTCGAGCGACAGAGTGTGCACCCGCAGGTCGCCCGTGCGCTGGACCTGTTTCAGTCGGCGGCGACGGCAGAGGAGCTCACCACCGAGCTGCTGGCGGAGGTGCGCCTCCGTTTCGCGATACCTCGCCGCCTCCTCTTGCCAGCCGACTGACGGCCAAAGTCGGTTTCACGCAATCGATGCCGAAGTAGCCAATTCGGCTCTCTCGCTTTGCTCTTCGGCCGGTAACGCACAGGCCAACGATTGCCGGGAGGGGCAAAAACCCACGGCCCGTGAGGGTTTCCCTGGCCGTCCCGCCGGCTCTGGAATGCGATACATACCTTCATAGGGGAAGGCCGCGCCGGCATGCCGCCGGCATGCTGGTGCTTTCTCTAGGAAGGCTTTTTCATGCGTATTTCGAAGCTGCTCGTCGGCGGCCTAGTAGTCGCTCTGCTCTCTTTCTCCCTCACCACCGCCGTCCTCGCGCGGCCCGCTGACGTTGGTGAATCCGGCAATCTCTCGCTGGTGGACCGCCTATGGGCCTGGGCCGGGCACTGGATCATGGGCCTTTCCGAGGGCATCGGCGAGGATCGCCGCGCCGCCCCTTCAAACGGTGGCCCGGAAGTTGACCCAAACGGTATTGCCAGCGGTAAGGTTCCTAGTGGCCTCCCCGGCGACTCAAATTCCGAACAAGGCCCACATCACGACCCTGATGGCTCGCACTCGGAAACCGGTCCTCATATCGACCCGGATGGTTCGCACTCAGAGCAAGGGCCTCATCAACACCCGAACGGCTGAGCCGAAGGAGCTGTTGGTCGAATAGCAAATCCAAGATCCTTTGATTTCTTGTCTCAAAAGACGGTGCGGGGGCTACTACACAAGGTGAGATGCCCTCGAAGCTCCCGCACCCACCATTGGAGCAACTCGCCGCTTGGGTCGAGCGCGGTGAGCTGCGGCCGGAAGTGATCCTGTACGCTGCCGTGCGCGCCACCGCCGCTCATTGCCCAGAGTGCCGAAAGGACCTCAAGGCCCTCGGTGAAGTCATTCGCATCCGGGCACGGGAAGGCGGCTTGCGCCCGCGCGTTCACCAAGCTGCGCAGTTTGGCCTGCTGGACCTTTCCGCCGCTTTGCCCTTCGACCGGCGCCGTGCGCGGCGTGCCCTGGACAAGCTGGCCGCGCTGCCGCGTGACAAACGCCTGGACAGAATAGACCGCGCGCGGACCGCGTTCCGTGACCCGGCCCTGGTAGAAGCGGCCATTGAGCGCTCAAACGCCGCCTTGGGATCCAGCGTAGATGTTGCCTTCCACTGGCTAGAGGTGGCCCAAGCCTTGTACGGCCGGCTCAACGCTCGCCCGTTCCCGGTCTCTCTCCTCGCCGCACTGAGCCTGCGCCTCATGGCCCGTCGGGCCAACGTATTCCGGGTGGCTGAGGAATACCCAGCCGCCGAATCTCTTTGGAAGCGTATCCGCGCCGACTGTCGCCTAGAGCGCGTGTGGGATCCCACTGCGCTTGCAGAACTCGCAAGCCTTGAGAGCTCGCTTCTTCTGAATCTCCGGCGGCCGGGAGGCGCGGAGAACCGGTTGAGCTTGGCATACGATCTTTACTGGCTTGCTGGTTGGTCAGAGGGAATGATCACCGTCTCAATCAAAATGGGAAACGTCGCGTTCTATTCTGGAAAGCTACTGGAGGCCCAGGAGAAAGCAAGTCAAGCCTTGGACCTGATTGGAGGCGAGCAGAATCGGCAATGGTTGCTGGCATCCCATAGCCTTGCTTTGTATTCGTGTAGCCTCGGCGACTATTCGGAGGCTCGCCGAACCTTGCGCGAGATTGAGCCGTACTATGCATCCCTCGGGACCCCCAGCCTGGAAGTGGCCTACGAGTGGCTCGCAGCCCGCATCGCCGCCGGCCATGGCGAACGCGAGACGGCCCAACAGGGCTTCACCGCCGCACGCACGACCTACCTCGAAAGCGGCTTAGCCTACGGCGCCGCCCTGGTCACCCTCGACCTAGCCGAACTCCACCTCACCCAAGGCCACCTCCCTGCAGTGCAAGCCTTGGCCCAAGAAACCCTCACGGTGTTCGAACGGCAGAACGTCCCCTCCGAAGCCGCCCGCGCCATTTCCCTCCTCTCCCAAGCCGCCACCGCCCAACGCCTCACCGCCGCCCTGCTCGCGAGGCTGCGCCGCGGGTTGGGTGGGCAAGGGTAGGGGGGCTGTCATCCCGGCATTCGCCGGGTGGACGGAGGCCTTTTGCTCACGTGCCGGGCGAGAGGATCGCGCACTTACCGGCGGGCAAGTGTTTCGAGTCGCTTCATTTTCTTGACATCAGACACTTACTTACCTATAGTGGATAAGTATTTTGTCCTTAAGGGGAAATAAGGCTCTACTGGGAGGCTTGAATGAAGAAGCATTGGCTAGTCGGAGCGATGGGGTTGGGCGCTCTACTCCTGGTGCTCTTGGCAGAATTTGGGGTGAAGGCAACCGAAGATGGAAGAGGTGGGTTTTCCTTTCCCTCGGACCCAGCCCTCGAACTGGTTCGGCTGAGTTTCACAGGGGGGACCATGCAGGGCCGTACTGAGTACTCTCTGTTCGCCGATGGCCGGCTGTTGGTGGCGAAGTATGAAACGGAGGCGGGCGAGAAAACGACCGTATTAGCTCGCAAGGAATCCTCCGTAAACCATCGCCGGATCAACGAAGTTCTCCAACATCTCGTGGACTGCGGTTTTGCCGATCTGGGAGATGCGCGGCGAAGGCAACTCGAAGAACTACGACCGGCCTATTTTTCGAGCGATGCAGGGACCACTTGGCTGGACCTAAGGCTGCCCAGCTATCGTGGGCCGACTGCTATTTCCGATCGGTCTGTAGAAACGTCCTTCAGCTTGAGAGGTGGCCTCGAAGGTTGGGTCAGCTCGCATCCTGCGGTGCCAGAATTCCGCTGTCTTCAGGACCTGGTACCGATGCTACGGAAGCTTGAGGGAGAATCTTGATGCGGGGAAAAGACCTTTTCGTAGCGAGCATGGGCCTTCTCGTTTTCTTTCCTCCCGCGATCGGCGCTGGTACCTACTCTGGGACCGCCCTGTGTGGAAATGACGGTGACTGTTTCCCGGGAGTGCCAGCGTCGAACGTTGCTCAAACCGTGCCTCCGTTCGCCGTGACTCATCCTCTCGGCTACGACGGTTCTCCTGATGGCATTCGGCTCAACATCTGTCTTGCCAAAGGCAGTGAAGCCTTTTCCTCGGCTCTGGCGCGAGCGATTGCGACGTGGAATGCCCTGGTGCCAACCACAGGAAACTGCTCAGGAACCGGTTGTTCTGTCGGGGAGGAAACGCCTCCTGCTGCGACTCAGATGGACGCCGAGTCGGTGCTCCTTCACGAGCTAGGGCACTGTGCGTTGGGCCTAGAGCATCCCGAGCGAACTTGGGATGCAGCGGATGATGGCTTTTGGGAGGAAACCAGCTTCACCCGCTCCTGGGACGTCGCGGGGCCGCCGGAGGGTATTGCTGTGGGCCCTGATTTCATCCGTGGAACGTTGGACGACAGTCAGCTCCAGACCCTCGGGATGATCCCAAACTCGGTAAGCTGGTTCCGAATTCAGGACAACAACCCGTTTGCAATCGACGATACCGTGATAGATAACACTACATTCTCTCGCTCGATAACTGCAAACCTACCGTCTGGCCGCAACTGGGCTGCCAGTGCAAACAGGAGAACAGGTGAGCAGAATGGCGCCGCGGCTAGTCAGGCGGTGATGTACGGCTTGATCTCTCTCGGAGAGAGGCGAAGGAGTTTGACGGCAGACGATGTCAATATGGCAAAAATGGCACTGACTGGGGTGGATTTCAGCGTGGGCGGCGGCGACGATTATACCGTTGAGCTGGTACTGTCATGTGACGACCCCGTCTCCATTCTTGTGTCTCAAGCCAATCTAGCTAATCCACAGTCAGCAGGACAATGCATAGCGGGCGTAGACTATTCTTTCGCCCAAAACCCATTTCTGGCCCGGCACTTCACCTTGGTTGCTCCCCCCAAGAATGGGGGTATCCTCTTCCTGACATTGAACCAGAATCTGGACTGGGACTACGGCGCGGATCCTGTCTTCGTTAGTGGGTTCGAATCAGGCGATACGTCGGAATGGAGCCAAGTGGTACCTACGATTACTCAGGGTCCTTAGTCTGAGTTCTTCGCGATAGTTTGAGCAGTAGGAAGCTCTCGGCCGAAGCCCCTTCGACATCCGATCTTGGAGCCGCCGGGCCAATGGCTCGCAGCGCACATTGCCGCCGGGCTTCGGGCCCTAGTGCGGATGATCAGGGCTTCACCGCTGTAGGCACGACCTATCTCGAAGGCGGCTGGCTCACGGTGCCGCCCGCGTCACCCTCGACCTGGCCGAATTCCGCCTCACCCAAGGTCGCCTCCTCGCGGTGCAAGCCTTGGCCCAAGAAACCCTCGTGGTGTTTGAGCAGCAGAACATCCCCGCCGAAGCCGCCCGCGCCATCTCCCTCCTCTCCCAAGCCGCCACCGCCCAATGCCTCACCGTCGCTTTGCTCGTGGGGCTGCGGCGCGGGTTGGGTGGGCATGGCTAGAGTGCCAACGCATGTGCCCATTGGATTCGTTACATCGCACTGTCCTGGCAAAGAGATGTGGCGCGATATCCTTCGATGTAGACCTCCAGGAGGAAGGTAGTGAAACAGATTCTTCTGTGCGCGTTCTTCGCTGTTCTCTCGGCTGCTGGAGTCCTTTGGTTGCAATCCGACATCAAGGAGAAGCCGGGTCTGGTCGGGCCTCAGGCTGGCGTTGTGATCGAGTACTACGTCGTGCCCTCGCATTCACCGTGGAACATCGCCTACTCCCTGAGCCACGATGGAAGGCTCTCGTTTCAACGGTTTCACCCCAACACAAAGAAAGTAGCGGAAAGCCAGATCGTCCAGATCAGCTCCAATGAGATCCTGGCGTTTCTTCAAGGAAGTATTATTGAGAGTGGGCTGCTCCTGTGCGATCAATCCTGTATCGAGGACAAGGTGAAGACGTCCTTGTCGCGCAAACGTCTGCCAAGAGCTAGTGATGCCAGCACGACTGTCCTCAGCATTGACTTGTCATGGATCGATTCCCTGCTCCTCGAGACCGAAAATCGCATACAGATATTTCGCTTTCACAGTTTGGGCACGCTAGCGCGACTGTGCCCCGACGTTGAGGAGCTGGAAGCCATTCTAGAGGTCGGCGAGAAACTTCAAGAACTCCGCCAAGATGTGGAGGAGCACCCGTGAACGGCTTGATCAGGCGTCGGTCTTTGCTATCCATACTTGTCGCCCTGGCCAGCAGCAGTCCGGTGTTCGGCGGTTCCTATGAGCAGGCACTTCGAGTCCACAGCCTCGACATGTTGAAACGCCTTTGCCCTGAGATTGACGAGCTCCAATCTCTCGATGCTCTGGGTAGGAAACTGCACCAGCAGGGCCAATTGGGGAAGGTGCAGAAATGACGTTTCTTGGTCGCATCACTTTGGTCGTCTTTCTAGGCTCGCTGGGGCTGGGAGTTCCACCCGCAGGGGTGGGGTCATCTAGCTTCGTTGTTCAGTGCAACGAGGCAGGCTGCCGAGCAGGCGTGCCGAAATCGAATCAGGGCTAGACGATTACCCTGTTCGCGAGCACTCGCCCCTTTGGTTACGACCACCGAGCTGGTGGCGACATCGAGGGGGTGATCTTGAGCCGAGTGCAGATCGTGTCTTCGGTCGTGGCTGTCGCTTTGTTCGCAGCCGTGCTACCCGGTTCGATTTCGGCGGACGGCGAACGAGTTGCCTTTTCAGAAGATCCTGACCAGGTCGTTTTGCAATTTTTCGTGACCGGCTCCTACCGCGCCGATGACGTCCTTTTTACCGTTTATGGCGACGGGAGATTGGTGTATCAAAAATTTCTATTGACAATCAATCAAGTAATAGAGGAGAAAAGGGTGCAGATCGGATGGGATGGGGTCGATCAGCTTCTCCAAATCTATGCGGTAGACTACAACCTCCTAGATTGCGGAACCGGCTGCATCGGATCCAAGGTGAGGGCGAGCCTTGGAATTGAGAAACTGCCTCGGTCTAGTGACGGAAGCGAAGTGCTGATCCGCTTCGATATCTTGGTCGATCGTGGGCACGGCCTGGGAGCACTGCCACTCCAGAAAGAGGTTCGGCTTCACAGCGCAGGAATGTTGTCGAGGATCTGCCCTGAGGTTCGAGAGCTCCAGGGGATACAGGAGCTTCGGAAGTCGCTACTTGAGTACGCAAACGAAGGTGGTGCCAAATGAGTCGAGGGGCGAGGGTTTGGTGGCTTGGTGCTCTGGCGGTCTCGGCGGCGTGTTCTGGTCTCTCACTCTCGGCCGGTTCATTCAGTTGAGTCGCCGATTGTGATTTCACCGCGCTGGTGTTCCGAAGACGGACACCTCTAGAAGCAACACGGTGGCGGGAGGGCAAGGCGTTGATCCGTAGGTTTTTTCTTTGCGCGATGGGCGCGTTCGTCCTGTGGGCGCAGTCGGGGGGAGTGCTAGCGGAATCTGCCTTCGCTCGGCTGCACTTGGTTCTACCGGCGGGCGTCGAGGGGCCGGTCGAGGTTCAGGTGTGGATGCACCCGGTGAGTGGTGTTTCCGGGTCGGAAGCTGAGTCTTCTCCCGCAGGGCGGCACTTCGAGATGGAAGCCCCGGCGGAGTTTGCGATCCATGTTCCGAAAGGCCAGATCTGGAGCGTAAAGGCCGAGGCTTCCGGCTTTTGGAGCCCTGAGGTGCTTCTCGCGTCGGGTGGGGAGTTGACCCTTGCCTTGCGCCCGGCGGCAAGGTTGGCGGCACGGCTGGACCTTCCTCCGCAGGAAGGAGCACCAGAAGCAGTTCAGGTGCGGGTCGCCGGGGTTTCCGCCTTCGGCGAAGAAAGCACTCGAATCGAGTGCCCGATCGAGAAACGCCGCATGGCCTGCCCGATTCCCGCAGGTACGGGGTTGGATCTTCGCCTGCGAGCGCGAGGCTTCGTATCGCACTACTTCTGGGATCAGATCGCCAAGCCGCGTGAAGAGTTGGACCTCGGCTCCCTCGCCTTGCGGCGGGGGGGCTCGCTGGTGGATTGGCTGGAGGCGGAGGGTGGTCCCTTGCGCCCAGAGGCTTGGCTCCAGCTCAATCCACAGGGCGGCGATGGTTCCGCAGTGCCTTTGGCGAAGGAAGCTGCGCGCCCCACGGGTACCTTTCGAGTGCACCCGACGGAGCGCGGTTTCTTCGCTTTCGAGGGTCTGAGCCCCGGCAGCTATCGCTTGACGGCCGGTCAGCCCGGCTTCGCGGTTTCTGAAGTGTCGCCAATCCGAGTCTTTCAGAACGGTGAATCGAGGCTGGAGCGCCCCATGGTGATTTCGCCTCCGCTCAAGCTCGAGGTCTTTCTTGATCCTCCCCAGGATGCCTATGGCGAGGACTGGCGAGTCGAACTGGGCCGCCAAGAGGTCGTCGGCCGTGTAGATCCTGTCCGCCTTTCGAAGAAGCGAGCCGAGGTGGGAGCGTGGCAGCAGGACGGCCTGCCTTCCGGCCGGTACCTACTCCAGGTGATCGACTCCCAAGGCGCGAAGTTCGGCGAAGAGTCTTTCGAGCTAACACCTACTTCCGGACCCCTCACGATCGACCTCGATCTCGTGGCCGTCGAGGGAACGCTACGCCTGGGCGATGAGCCGCTGTGGGCGGCGGTCACGTTCCGCTGGCCGGGTGGTGGCGAGCGGGTGCAGATGATCTCCGAGGAAGATGGCACGTTTTTCGGTTTTCTGCCGAAGGCGGGCGAGTGGAACATCCTCGTCGAATCGGAGGACCCGGATGTCTTTCGCCGTTTTCCGAGAACGGCGGTGGAGAGACTCTCACCACAAGATCCCGCACGGGTTGATCTGGCACTACCGGGCACGACCCTTCGCGGTGTGGTCGTCGATGAGAGCGGAGTCGAGGTGGCGGGCGCGGGTGTTTTTGTGGCACCGATTCCCCTGGCGGAAGTGCCGGCGCACCAGTTGGCGGACGAAGAGGGCGAGTTTTCGTTCGAAGGGCTGGAAGCCGGTCTCTACGAAGTGACGGCCGAGGCGGAGCGCGACGGTGAGACGTTGCGTTCCCTGCCGGAATCCGTGACCTTGGGCGAAGGGCTCGAGCCGGAGTTGCGGTTGGTCCTCTACCCCGAACTCAAAATCCAAGGCCGTGTGGTGACCGCCGACGGGTTCCCTATTCCGGGTGCGACGATCGATTTCGGAGGGTTGGTCGGCAGGGCGACGCTCGCTCTTCAAGGAGGCGTTGTCACAGCGAATGGCGAGGGCTTTTTCGAGGCCTCCTTGCCCGGGCATGTGGACGGCGTGGCTTTGGATGTGCTGGCGGCCGGGTTCGCGCTCCGCCAGATCCTTCTTTTCGAGGATCTCGACCAGCCCATCACAGTGACCGTTGACTCGACCCGCGGAACTCTGGTGTTACAGCTTCCGGAGGAGCCCATCCACTGGACCGATTGGTCGCAGCCTGTCCCCGTGGTATTTCATGGTCCGGACAGTCTCGGGCTGGCGGCAGGTCGTCTGGCGCAATGGGCCGAGATCAATGGCGTTTCGCCTCCGATCTCGCCAACCGGTGTGCTCACTGTGCCCTCGATGCCTCCTGGCGAGTACTCCGTGTGTATGGTGGCTCCCCGCTATGTGGACCTCGATACAAAGTTTTTGATTCCGCCGGAACGTTGCGAGGCGGGAGTCCTCAGCCCTGGGGCGGAGTTGCACCTTCGAGTGCCTGCCTGGGGAGGTTCTGAAAACGACGGCAGGGAGGCGCGGGAGGCGGCATCGAACGACGAAACCAAAGGATGAAGACTAGGGCGAGAGCCGGGCTCGTGGGCTTCGTGATGGCTTCCGCGATCACCGGGCCGTTGGCGGCGGCAGAAGTGCGGGTGGCCCTTCACTACGAAGGGCCACCCGACCCGCCGAAAGAGCGGCCCGTTGAGGTCTTCGCACGGGCCGATGGCGAGGACTTGGTGGAGCCTGTGCCGGGCAAGGTGCCCGGATCGGTGGTGTTGCATTTGAAGCCGGGAAAACTCTGGACCCTCGGGGCGTTGGGTGAAGGCCTGTGGAGTGGAAGCCCAGTGGTCTTCGTGCCGCCGGAAGGCACGGAAGCGACACTGCGTTTGTGGCCCACGGGGCGAGTAGTGGGTGCGCTCCAGGCGGCCAAGGGGGAGGAAGTGCCCAGCTCCCTCTGGATTCGCATTCGCCCGGAGGCGAGGCGCGAAGCGAAAGGCGAGTACGACGGGCCGGCGGGAAGCGTCGAATGCCCAGTCCAAGAAGAGCGCTTCGCCTGTGATCTGCCGGCCGGGCGCCACGATGTGCGTTTGGCTTCGCGGCCCTTCGTGGCGCACTACCGCTTTGGCCTGGAGGTGGCACCGGAGCGGGAGACAACCGTAGGCACTCTGGCGCTGGTCCGAGGAGGGTCGCTGGTGGGCTGGGTGGAACACGAGGGCGATGGTTCGGGTAAGCCGGCGTCGGTTCGCCTGGTGCCGCAGAGCGCCGTCCCGCCGATCGGGCCGGCCGGCGAGCGAATGGCGCAGCTCACGATGCACGAAGAGGTATCCGAGAAGGGATTCTTCCAGTTCGAAGGCGTTTCGCCCGGACACTATGACGTGATCGCGGAACAAGAGGGTTTCGCGCCGGCCCGCGCTTTGGGGGTGGCGGTGATGCGAGACCAGGAGGCGGAGCTTCCTGCGCCGCTGGTGCTGGAGCCGGTGCGCCCGGTGGACGTGGTCCTCGATCCCCCGGTGGACCCCTGGGGAAAGCCTTGGTCGGTGTCGGTCGAGGATTTGAACTCGGTACCGCGAACCCTCGAAGAACTGGCCCGAGACGCCGCATCGGAGGAGGGGCGCGTTTCCTTTGCGCTAGGGCGCGGCAGCTACCTGCTCCGGGTGGAAACTCGGCAGGGCGATGGTTGGCACGAGGCTCCTTTTGAAGTGTCCGGCGAGGCGGTGACCTTGGCCGTTGCGCTGCAGGTGGTGCGCGTGGCGGGAACGGTGCGGCTAGGAGGGGAGCCGCTGGAAGCCAGGGTGGTTTTCGGTGGCCGCTACCACGCGGAATCCGTGGTGCTCGGGTCCGATGGGGAAACCGGCGAATACCGTGGAGTGCTGCCGCGCGCCGGGGCCTGGAGCGTGGAAATCCTGGCAGTGGAACCGCCGGTGGAACGAAGCTTCCGAGATGTGTTGGTGGAGGACAATGGGGGAGACGGCGTGGCAGAGATCGACTTCGAGCTGCCCGCCACCTGGCTTGCCGGCGAGGTGGTGGACGAACGAGGCTCGCCGATCGATCGATTCTCCATCGAGGTGGCGAGCCTTGAGGAGGCTGGAGAAACCGTAAGGCGCATGGTGGAGAGTCCGGAGGGTCAGTTCGAGATCTTCGGCCTGCCCGAAGGCCAGGCGCAGGTGCGGGCGGAGGCTCGGGAGGGCACGAGCAACCGGGCGGATGTTTCGCTCTCCGAGAAAGTGGACCCACCGTTCTTGCGCTTGGTGATTCAAGAGGTCCAGGAGATCCAAGGTCGGGTGGTGGACGCACAGGGCCGTGGCGTGCCGGGTGCCGCCGTCTTCCTGCGCGGGTTGCGTTCGTTGGCGTCGTTCGTTCCGCGAACGCGAACAGAGGCGGACGGCACCTTTGCGGCCCGCGTGCCGCGCGACGAGACGGTGGTGATGGTGACGGTGCAGGCGCCGGGATTCGCCCTAGAGATGTTTCGCTCGCCGGTGTCGGAGAAAGAACAACTCGTGGTTTCCCTGGACCGTCGTGGCGGAGCGATGGAAGTGAGATTTCTGGACGCCGACGATCTCGCCGAACGGGAGCTGCCGGGGCAGGGGCTTTTTCTTCTGCACCGGGGCGCCTACCTGGGCTTCGGCGCCTTGCAGAGCTGGCGAGGAGTGGCTGGCGGAGGAGCCGCCGAACCTTCCAGGGAGCGGATTCCCTCCCTGGAACCTGGGCTCTACCACCTGTGCCGCCTATCTCTCGCCGACTTGGCGTCCGCTCTGAGCGGCCAGATGGCGGAGGATTGCGTAGGGGGGGCGATCACCGAGGGCGGGGTATGGCAGGTGGAAGCTCCGCCGCCCCTCAAGGCGGTTCCACCTGAAGTGAGTTTTCCCTAGTCTTTGTCTTGCCCGTCACGGGCTCGTCTCGTTGTTCCGGGCGCATCTACGTATCGATTTAGTAGTGGTAAATTCGCTTGACAAAACGATTATTCTCCCTATGATGGTTCGCAAGTCGATGCGGAAGTGAAGTTTCCTGATCAGGCATCTAGGGGCCGAGATCCATCGGCCCCCTTACCGGGGAGCGGACTCGATGAATCGTTGCTTGTGGATCCTGAGCCTCGTTTTAGCCTTCTCACAGCCGGCTTGCGCTTCGACTTCGCGGTCCGAGGCGCTGGAAAGCAACGACTTCGCTTCTTCGAGTGCGGAAGTCGATTTCGAGACGCACATTCTTTGGATGAACACCCGCTACCGCGAGGCGCTCTTCATTCCGGAGGCGGTACTGCGAGATGCGGAAGTCGCCGACCTTCCGCTGGATCAGTACAGCCGGGAACTGCTGGAACTCAAGATCGGTTTCGTTAGGAACCCTCCAGAGTATTACGCCCCCAACCCTCGGTATGGTCCCGACCTCGAGTGCCGGGAGCGCCGCAGAATCGGGGGGTCCGAGCCGTGGCCCACGGCCAGGGGACTGGTGGAGAGCCTGGAGCCGATGCCGCTTGTTTTGACTGCGCGGGTACTCGATGTGGTTAAAGGCTGGAGAGCCTTGCCCAGGGGCGTGGGCCGAGTGGCTTGGCTGGCGCCCGAAACCGTGTTTCACAATGACGGCGAGGATCTGCCGCCGTACTTCGCGATTCTTCTTCAGTCGATGGGTGGGGAGACCGTGGTTTCCAATACCAAGGTCTGTACCATCAAGGATGTCAACGGTCTGACCCTTCCTTCTCCGGACGACCTGATTCTGATTATCGGGACAAAGAGTAGGATTCCGGATCCCAATTTTGTCAAAGTCCGCTTTGAATTTCCCGTGGAGAAGGGTTTCGTTCAACCTCAAACCTATCGCGAAATTCGTGACCGAGACCCCGTTCCACTCTCGCGTGTCAGGGAGTTCTTCGCGGCGCGACAGGAATCACCAGAAGGAGTCGACCCATAAGCGTTGCTACCAGGCTCGTCTGCGGAGCAGCTATGACGCTCTTGTGCTCGCTCTCGTTCTCGGTGGAGGGGCAACTCTGTGCCAAAGGCGGGGATCCACAAGCCCCGAGCTTCTTCATGAGCATTGAGGACCTCGGTTGTGGCTCCACGGTGACGCTCTTCGTGAATGACCTGGCCCGGCTGAGCGGGAACCTGTCCGAGGCGGGACTGCAAGCCGCCGGCGATCTCGGCTCTCAAATTCTCTGGAAGAACACCCGCTACCAAGAGGCCCTGTTTATTTCGGAGGGAGTGCTTCGGCAATCTAGTATTTCTGAGCTGCCCCTGGACGAACGAAACCGCAAGGCGCTGGCCCTAAAGGTCGAACTCGTTCGAGATCCGCCTGCGAGACATCTCCCGCATCCTTCACTTGGGCCGGTTGACGAATGCCGTCTACCGAGGAAATCACAATGAACCGTTGCTTGTGGATCCTTAGCCTCGTTCTGGCCTTCTCACAGCCGGCTTGCGCTTCGATTTCGCAGTCGGCGGCGTCGGAAACCAACGAATCCGCTTCTTCTAGTGCGGAAGTCGATTTCGAGACGCACATCCTCTGGAAGAACACCCGCTACCGCGAGGCTCTTTTCATTCCGGAGGCGGTACTGCGAGATGCGGAAGTCGCCGACCTTCCGCTGGATGAGCACAGCCGGGAACTGCTAGAACTCAAGATTGGTTTCGTTAGGAACCCACCTGAGTACTACTTCCCCAACCCACGCTATGGTCCTGACCTCGAGTGCCGGGAGCGCCGCAGACTCGGGGGATCCGAGCCGTGGCCCACGGCCAGGGGACTGGTGGAGAGCCTGGAGCCGATGCCGCTTGTTTTGATCGCGCGGGTACTCGATGTGATCGTGGGCTGGTGTTCCTGGCCCAGAAGCGTAGGCCGAGTGGCTTGGCTGGAGCCCGAAACGGTGCTTCACAATGAAGGCGAGGATCTGCCGCCGTACATCGCGATCCTGCTTCAGTCGATGGGTGGGGAGACCGTGGTTTCTAACACCAGGGTTTGTACCATCAAGCATGTCAACGGTCTGACCCTTCCTTCTCCGGGAGACCTGATCCTGATCGCTGGGACAACGGGTACGTTCCCGGACCCATTCTTTGTCAACGCCCGCTTTGAGTTTCCTGTGGAGAACGGGTTCATTCAACCTCAAACCTACCGCGATATTCGTGACCGAGATCCCGTTTCTCTCTCGCGCGTCAGGGAGCTTCTTTCAGCGCGAAAGGAGTCGCCGGAAGGAGTCGTACCATGAGCGTTGTTACCAGGTTCGCCTACGGAGTAGCTATTACGCTCTTGTGCTCGCTCTCGTTCTCGGTGGAGGGGCAACTCTGTGCCAACGGCGGGGATCCACAAGCCCCGAGCTTCTTCATGAGCATTGACGACCTCGGTTGTGGCTCCACGGTGACGCTCTTCGTGAATGACCTGGCCCGGCTGAGCGGGAACCTGTCCGAGGCGGGACTGCAAGCCGCCGGCGATCTCTGGAACGATACATGCACCCACTACGGGAAGGTTCCCACCTTTGTAGCCGATTTTTCGGGAAAACCTCCGGTTCTGGGACCAATGGAACACTGTGGACCGGAGAAGATTTCTATGATGATCTCCATGCTTCCAGAGAGAGCCCGGCCTGCGGGAGGCGACGGCTACTCTGTTGCGTTCTACGACCCTAACGACAATACGATCACGATCTTCGAGTATTGCCCAGACATTCCCAATCACTCGATCCCTTGCATTGATGGAAAAGTAGACTACGACTCCGACTTCGGCCGCGATTCCCTCGCTCATGAGCTAGGCCACGCTCTCGGCCTGGCCCATGACGACTGTGATGATTCACTGATGGCCGAAACTTTTGCCGGTGGCAGTACCAGCGCCAACCGCCAGATTAATACGCAACATTGCTACCTGGCGAACAGGCTCAATGACGGCAATCTTGAATGCAATGCCTATCAACCGCCCAATCCAGAAACGGCCCCACATCCGTGCGAGTTCACGGGACCTGGAGAGGCCGATCCAGGTGATGGCGGGGGCACCGACTTGGAGTATGAAGTCGTCGAGGAGAACTGGAGCGATTGGGCCGGCAATAATCCGTTTGCGGCAGGGCGGTGGACTTTTGGGCGCAATGTTCAGGTGCAGTGCGTCGTCACTACCGAGCAGAATGGGAACTCTCAAACTTCCTACAAGTACGTGTTCAATTGGCGCTTGGGAGAAGGGCTCTTGCCTGGCGACCCGGGCGATCGTGATCCGAGCGACCGTTTGATCGGTCCTCGGGTCAGCGTGCAGTCTCCACGGCCGAACGCCACCGTCTCGGGCTGGGTGCCGGTTTCGGGCTGGGCGATCGATTTGGTGGGCATCGAGGACATTCTCGTCGGCATCGATGGGGAGGCCGCCTCCATCCGCAACTTCCGGAGGAATCTCCACAATCCCGCCGCCTGCACCCCACCGCTGGGTGACTGGCACGATCGCTGCGACCCCCATGCGGGCTTTTCCTTTGAGCTGGATACCACCGACCTGACCCCTGGCGAGCACCGCCTCACGGTCTATGCGGGGGATTACGAGGGTTTGGTTTCGGGGCACGACGTCACGATCCACGTCGAGGAGCCGTGCGCCAGCGCCCAGCCTCCTACCGTTTCGGTGACCTCGCCGCAGGACGGCGCCACGGTCTCGGGTACCCACGAGATTCGTGCCACGGCCTACTCGGCGGTGGGCATCGACAGGGTGCAATTTCTAGTCGATGGTCAGCTCCAGAGTGCGGACCGGAGCGCTCCGTATGCGCATTCTTGGAACACCACGACCCTTGGCGATGGTAGCTACGTGGTGCGGGCGCGGGCGCACGATGTATGCGGCAATATCACCTTGTCCCCACGGCTCACGGTGGTGGTGGCGAACGGTGGCTCGGCCAACGAGGCTCCCCGCATGGCGGTGGATCAGCCCACTGCGGGAGCGAGCGTGGCGGGTGACGCGGTGACGATCTCAGGATGGGCGACCGACGGTGATGGGGTGGTGAGAAGCGGTCCAGAGTTCTTTCTGGACGGTGCCCCGTTGCAGATCGCGACGCCGCCATCCTGGTATGCGAGAGCGAGTATTTGCGGCAGTGAACCGGTGGGAGATCCCCATTGCCCCAATGTCGGGTGGCAGGCCGCCTTCGACTCCACGGGCTACGCCAACGGTACCCACACCCTAGAGGTGAGGGTTACGGATACCCGCGGGCTTTCGAGTTCCGTTCAGCGCACGTTGCATATCAACAACCCGACCAATGGGGCTCCGCTGTTGGCGGTTGGACTGCCCGCGCCAGGTGAGACGGTGGCTGGGCGCTCAGTTGTCTTGGAGGGCTGGGCGACGGACGATGGCGGCATTCCACGATCGGGTGGACTGGCTTTCAAGATCAATGGAACATCTTTGATCCTCAATCAACCCGTGGAGTGGTTCTGGTGGAACTCGATTTGCACCACGCACCAGCCTGTTGGCGACCCGTTCTGCCCATACGTTGGCTGGCGAACCCGTTTCGATGCGAACCAAGTGGACAGTGGAAGCCATACCCTGGAGGTGACGGCGTTTGATGCGCAGGGTTCTTGGGTGACCAGAGAACAGCCAATCTCAGTGCTTCACGAAATCCCTCGGGGAACGATTGATCTTCCTGCTTTGGGCTCGACCATCCAGGCGACCGCTGCTGTGAGACTTCAGGGGTGGGCGGCAGATCCCGACGGCATCCTGCGGACCAGTGGTCTAAACTTCGCACTCAACGGCCAGCCGCTAGCTTTGAATGGACCGGTGGAGTGGTATGAACGAACGGGTGTCTGTGACTCGCTACCCACGCCTGATCCTGAATGTCCGGTTGTGGGTTGGAGAGCCTTTTTCGATGCTACCGGGTATCCATCCGGCTCTCACAGCTTGCAGGTGACTGCTACCGACACCTCGGGTGCTTCTCGGGCCTTCCATCGGAGCTTCTCACTGTCGCAGGACAATGGTCCTCCGCTGGCTGCGATCGGTATTCCGGCCGAGAACTCGTCCGTCTCTGGGACGGCCGTCGTATTGGACGGTTGGGCAACGGACAGCTCGGGAGTCCCGCGTGCTGGTGGGCTTGAATTCAAGCTAGATGGCCAATCTCTGGCACTCAGTGGCGCGGTGGAGTGGTACTGGTGGAATCAGATCTGCACCACGATTCACCCGGTAGGTGATCCAAACTGCCCCTACGTGGGGTGGAGGGCTTACTTTGATTCGACTGGCTTTGCCAACGGCACCTACCTTCTTGAGCTAATAGTCGTTGACAGTCAAGGGGCCAGTTCGACACTCCGAAGGAATCTCTCGATTCAAAACTAGGAATAATGGAGATCCCGTCTGATCGGGGATCTCAATAGGTTCTCCGCCGCAGGTGCTCGCAAAGGCTCGGTCCGCGGTTTTGCAGGCTGAGCCGGAGCGTCAGCCTTCTTCGGCTCAGAACCCCGTATAGGCCTCCGGCTCCGCCGCCGTGAAGTTGAAGTAGAACCACCAGCCGGACTGGCCGTTGAAGGTGTCGCGGTCGTCGCCGGGGGCGCAGTTGCCGGTGCCGCCGGGGAGGATGCTCGAGAGGGGGTCGCCGCCGACGACGGGAAATTCCGCCGGTAGGAGGAGGGCGTCCGCCGCAGCTTCGGTGAGGAAGCCGTAGAGCAGGCCGGTGGTGGCGTTTTCGTCGGCTCCGATCTGGGTGGCGAGGAGCGGCACGGTGAGGTCGAGGAGCGCGATTTCGATGTCGGCCGCCTGGCTGGTGAAGCAGGGGGCGGTGGGCTCGGCAAGGGCCGGAGTGTAGCCGCTGGTGGTGGCGGGTAGGGGGCTGAGGCAGGCGGCGGCGGAGGTGTCGTAGAAGAGACGCGCTCCGCAGAGTCCCGGGGTGCGCAAGCAGGAGAGCGGCGCCGGAGGCGCGTCGCACTGGCCCGGGTCGAGGTTCACCCGCAGGTGGGTACCGGTGATGTCGAAGGGCCGGAAGACGAGCAGCGGCGAGAGGTCGAGGAAGCCATCGTCGTCGCCATCTGCGCTCAGGGCGTCGGCGAGCTGTTCGTTGAAGGTGGGGAAGGGTGCCGGGCCGTCGGTGATGTCGAGGCAGCCGAAGGGCGCGGCGTTGGCGAAGAGGTGCGGATCCCGCAGGTCGAGGTCCGTGAAGCGGAGCACGCGGTCCGGCTGGCTCACGAAGGCGCTCCAGGCGGAGAGGTCGCAGCTTTCGAAGTCGTCGCCGAAGATTGGAGTTTGGGCGCTGGCCGGTTCGGCCAGCAGGGTGATGAAAAGGGCCGCAGCGAAGAATGCTGGTTTCATTAGATTTCCACTTCTATCAGCTCGGCCTTGCGACTGAGCCTGAAATTTCAATTTTCAGCCCCTTCCTACCCGGTGATGCCGTTCTTGGTGGCGGCCACCAGGATCTCCTGGTTCTCCGGTATTTGGTAGAGAAAGTGCTGGCGTACCTCCGGCTCGATGCGGCCGGCCTTGCGCAGGAGGGCCTCATAGGCCCGTTCGAGGAAGGGCAACGGACTTTCGGTCCCTTGCTGCCTCTGGTGCAGCCAATCGAGCCCCCGGTAGACGCGATAGTCCAGTCGTTCGCCCTGTTCCGGATAGATGTGCTGGTCGAGGAAACTCTTCAGTTCTGAGACCAGCAGGGTGAGCACGTCCGCTCGCTCTTCCACCAGGGCGGCCTCGAGCAGCCAGGAGCGGTCGAAGGCCGCGGCCACTTCGTCGCGCTGGTTGAGGTGGAACTGCAGCGCCTTGAGCAGGTGTTCGCGGGCCTCGGCGGTGTGCCGGCGGTGGAGCTGAATCCGCCCGAGGAGGCGGTTGGCCTCGCCGTTGAAGGGGGTTTCCGGCAGAAGGCTGATGCGGAAGTGGGCTTCTCGGGCTTCGCGCAGGGCGTCCTGCGGGCGATCGAGGTCCAGGTGGTTGCGGGCCACCGCCAGCCGGGCGAGGGCTTCGCCGAGGTCGTCTCCGGATTGCTCGCGCATCACCAGGGCGTGGCGCAGCGGGCTCGAAGCGGCGGCGAAGTCGCCCAGCCGCCCGAGCACTTCGCCGAGGCCGAGAAGGGCGAAGGGCAGCTCCAGTTTGTCTCCCAGTTCCCGGGCGCGGCGCTCGGCCTCCTGGTAGTGCTCCAGGGACTCCGAATAGCGACCCATGGCGAGGCACACGGCGCCCAAGGCGGTGAGGGAGGCGATGGTCGGCTTGCCCTGCTCGATCTTCGGCCGCGCTAGGCGCTGCTCCAGCGCCCGACGGTGATGCTCGCCGGCTCCTTCGAATCGGTTTTGGCGTAGGGCGATGTTGCCGAGGTAGAAGCGGCAGGTGGCCGACAGGGCCTCGAACCCCGGTCGTTCGATCGGCTCCAGGACTTTTTCCAGCAGGCCTTCGGCCTCTTCGTAGCGCTGCTGCTCCATCAGCACGCGACCGAGCTGGAGGAGGAGGGCGGCCTTGCCCGCTTCGTCCGCGGTGCGCGAGGATTTGAGGGCCGAGCGCAGGGTCTCTTCGGCTTTGTCCAGGCGACCTTCGCGCCGGTCGAGGTCGGCCTTGAGGCGGGCCAGGGCGAGGATTTGCTCCGGTCCCGAAACGGATTGTTGGAGCGCTAGGTGCATGGCGTGCTTGAGTTCGCCGGCCAAGCCTTCGAGGTTCGCGGTGTTGAGGGCGATGGGCAGCAAGGCCATCAGCAGCTTCAGCTCGGTTTCGGAGTCGCCGTTGCGTTCCCGGTGGGCCACCACTTCGTGGGTGAGAGCGGCCAGCAGGTGTTCGTCCTGGGCCGGCCGGTCGGCGCCGTCGACGTTGCGCGAGCGGGCGACGCGCAGCAGGACCGGCACCGCCTCCGGGCTGCCGGCGATCAAGTGGTAGGCCTGCCAGCGGGCGGAGTCGTCGGACGACAGCTCGACCAACAGCTCGCCCACCGCGTGGCGGTAGGTCTGGGGATCCCCGACCGTTGCCGCCACCGCCTGTTGGATGCCGACGGCGGTGTAGGCCAGGCCCTTCCCCCAGGGGGAGTCGCCGTTTGCCAGCCAGCCGTTTCCCAGCAACGGCTTATGCCACGCCGCATCTCCGGCCTCGGACGGATTCAGCAGCGAGGCCGCGGACCGCAATTCCGGCCCGGATACCGGGACGTTTGCCGCCGCCAGCAGGCGCATCGGCAGGGCATGGCCGTGCGAGCGTAGTTCGCTTTCGACATGACCGATCAAACGGGCGGAGGGCTGGAACCCGACGTCGTCGTCGCCGCTGAAGAAAAAGCTGCCGTAGATCTGGCGCAGTTTTTTACCGTGGATGAGGGCGGCGAGGCCCTCTTCGAGGACGAAGGGATTGCCGCCGGAGGCGGCCAGGAGGCGATGCTGAACGACCTCCGGCAGGGAGAGCCCACTGAACAGGTTGGCGCCGAGCCCTGCCATCTCCTCGCTCTCGAAGGTGCCGATGTCGACGGTTGCGATGTCCTCCGGCCAGGGCACTTGGTTGCGGCCGATCAGGACGAGCTGGAAGGTGGCCGGGTCGCAGCCGGTCGCCAACTCGTGGAGCTGCGCGATCTCGGGTTCGGAGGCTCGCTCCAGGTCGTCGCAGATCAGGGTAAGGGGCAGGCCACCGCTCTTTGCCCGGCCGGTGGCGGCTCGGCGCAGGAGTTGAGCGATGGAGTCGGCGGTGAATTCGCCGTGATCGGGGGAGCGGCCGGTCAATTCTTGCCGGCGGACGTCGGTGAGGCGGTTGATCAGGGCGACCAGCTCGGTCCGCTCGTCGGCATCGGCGAGCTGCAGGAGTCCGCGCGCGAGCTGCGCCGCCAGCGGTGGCACGGCGGATCGGGCGGCCGGCACGACCACTCGCAGGATCCGACGCGCATCCGGGTCGAGGGCTTCGAGAACGGCGCGGGTTTTGCCGACCCCCATCGCTCCCTGCACCCGCAGGACCGGGCTCCGGAGAGCTTCCCGCAGGCTCTCTTCGATCCTCGGCCGCGGAGCGGCTCGAACGCGCCGGCCGACCGGCGCGGGATTGCGCCACAGGCGATGGGTCTTGTGGACGTGGCCCAGGCGGAAGATCGGAACGGAGCGCCCGGTGGCTCCGATCAGCGGATCCGTCGGCTCTCCTTCTCGCTGGATTTCGAGGGAGCGCAGCGCCCGGCCGGTGAGGTGCACGTCGCCGGACTGTAGATCTGGAGGGGAGGAGACCAGATTCTCGAATAGGTGATCCGGCTCGATGGTCAGGCGGCCGCGCTGCAGGCGAACCTGCCCCGGAGACGCCAGCATCGCCGCTTCGGCGCCTCCGCCGCTGCGCGGCCGGCGCGCCGCCGCCAGCAGAAAGCGGCCGTAGGACACGGCGGTGTCGAGGACGGCCGGATCATTGCCGGTGGGGAGCACCGCCAGCAGGCCTCGATGGACGGGATGCACCCCCGCATCGGGGCCTACGGACTCGGCCAGATGTTCCGTCAACGCGTGCCACAAGGCCGGTTCCGATCGCGGCCAGATGTGGAGCAGGCCGGCCGGCAAGAGCAGGCTCTCCGAGTTCGGTGCTCGGTCCGATGAGGGAGTTGTTTCCGCAGCTTCGATCAAGTTCTGCTACCCTACGAGTTCGCGCGCTTGGCGGACGTTCCGCTCCGCTGTCCGGCGCCCGGAGGTTCCCTCAAAACCGCTCCCTGCAAGATGTTCATGTGGGGCCTCTACTGAAGACGACTGGGAAATGATCTCATGAATGCACGAAGTTTGATGAGCCGATTGTTCTATTTCACTATCGAAGACGAGGGCATCCTGCCGGAGGCTTTCTCGCGCTTCGACGACGATACCTACGCGATCACCTACAAGGTCACCGGCACCGATGACGTCTTCGTCACCACCGCCGAAACCAAGGACGCCATGGACCGCCATGACGTGGCCTACAATCTCCTCGCCTCGGAGAGCAGTGATCGCATCGCCTTATACCACTCTCCCCTCTCGAAAGAAGAGCTGGGTGAATTCGAGGAACCTCTAAAGGCCCTCGCGCTGGCGTTTCGAGCGGTGGCCTTGGCTTGTGTCGGTGTCAACGGCGAAGGGAATTTAGGCTTCGATCTCAGCGACGGAGCAAAGAATTTCACCTACTTTACCGCGCCTGCTGGCCACACCTTCATTTGGCGGCTTTTCCATGAGCGCGACGAGGCGGTGCGGTTTCTCGAGAAGCTGACGGTGGGTGATCCCAAGGCCATCGAGTGGGCGGAGTCGATTCCGCTGGCGACCTCAAGCGAACTCAAGACGTACCACTAAAGAGCGTATGCACCTGCATCTGCGGTGTCCCTCGGCCTCTCCGCGTCCTCGGCGTACTGCGAGTACGCCTGCGGCCCTGCGAGGGCCGGGTTCGCCTTGACCGCTTAGCCTGCTGTGCCCTTCGACGAAGAAACCTACAGTGTCTCGCAGCTTTGCGAGGAGGTGCGGGATTTCCTGGCCCAGGGTTTCTACTCCGTTTGGGTGGTGGGGGAGGTCCAGCGGTTGCGGCCCAGTCAGCGCGGCCACAGCTACTTCGAGCTGGTGGAGAAGGACGGCCGGGAAGGGATCCAGGGCAAACTCGACGCGGTGCTGTGGCGCGGGGACCGGCTGCGTTTGGGCCGGTCCGCGGAGCCCCTGGCGGAGGGGGTGGAGATCCGGTGCCGGGGGAATCTCGATTTCTATCCTCCCGCCGGGCGCCTGCAGTTTGTGCTGCGGCAGATCGATCCCACCTACACCCTCGGCCGTCTGGAGCAGCAGCGACGGGAGACCCTCGCGGCGTTGACGGCGGCGGGACTGCTCGATACCAACGGCTCTTTGCCGATGCCGGAGCTGCCCCTCTCCCTCGCCCTCATCACCTCCGCTGACAGCGCGGCCTACCACGATTTTCTGTCGTCCCTCGAAGAGAGCGGCTACGGCTTTCGGGTGACCCTGATCCATTCCTCTGTACAGGGCGCCGCCGCCGAGGCGGAACTGGTTTCGGCTCTGGGCGCCGCCGGCGAGGTGGGGGCCGACGCCATCGTGATGGTCCGCGGCGGCGGCTCGCGCAGCGATCTGGCGGTGTTCGATCAGCGGGCGGTGGCCGAGGCGATTGCCCGGGCGCCGGTTCCGGTGGTGACGGGACTGGGCCACGAGATCGATGTGGCCATTGCCGATGTGGTGGCCCACACCGCCGTCACCACGCCGACCAAGGCGGCGGAGGTCGTGATCGAGCGCGTCGCCCAGGCGGACCTTCGGCTGGAGGATCTGAACCGAGAGATTCCGCGCACCGCCCTTCGGCAGCTCCAGACCCAGCGCGAGAAGCTGGCCGGCGCCGCCCGCATGGTGCCGGTGGCTCGCCTGCGGTTGGCTTCGGCGGCGGTCCGCCTGGCTGGGCGCGGACGCTCTCTGGCGCGCCTCGGTGGGTCGGCCTTGCGCGCTCGGTCCAGCGCCCTGGAGGAGCGGAATCGGCGCCTGGCGCGCGAAGCCCCGCGCGCCCTGGCGCGCCGGTCGGCGCGGCTCGAAGAGGTCCTGCGGGCGATTGCCGACCGGAGTGAGGATCGTCTGCGGGAAGGCCGCCTGGCCCTGGCCGGCTGGGAGCGCCTGTGCCGGCAGCTCTCTCCGCGGCGCACCTTGGAGCGCGGATTCAGCTTGACCCGCGATGGTGCGGGCCGGGTGGTGCGCGATGCTTCGAAGGTTGCGGCCGGCGATCGCCTGATCACACAACTTTCCCAGGGAGAGGTGAAAAGCCGGGTGTCGAAAACTCATCGATACCCGGCTCCGAGCCCGGAGGGCGAGGCGGCGGCGGAGCCGCCGGGGACGGGGTGAGCCCGAAGGGCCAAAGCTCTTTGGGCGAGGGGCGGACCGCGGGCGGGCGCCCAGCCCCCTGAAAAATGAACAGCTAGCAGAGTGCTGAGATCATCGGCGAAGCGGTGTTCAGCACTCTGCTAGCCGGGTGGAGGAATCATGAGTGAGTCGGAAGAGAAGGTGGAACAGGAGCCGACCTTCGGCGATGCGATGACGGCCCTCGATGAAATTCTCGGCCGCATCGAGAGCGAGGAGGTCGATATCGATCGTCTCGCTGCGGAGCTGGCCCGGGCGGCGGAACTGTTGGAGCTGTGCCGCGGCAAGATCCGTCGGGCGGAGGTGGAGGTCAGCCAGATTGTCCAGTCGCTGGATGAGAGCGGCGGCGACTAGCAGGTTGCTGAAAAAGGCCTTCGGCCTATGATTTCAGCTGCCCTGCTAGCTCCTTCTTGAGGGGGCTGGGCGCCCCCTCGGCCGAAAACACCAGTGTTTTCGGTCTCACCCCGTCCACGGCGCCTACGGCGCCGCCTCGCCCTCCGGGCTCGGAGCAGGGTGCTGAAGAGTTTTTTCAGCACTCAGTTAGTCGGTGATTTCCAGCTCGTAGCTTTCGAGGGTTTGCCAGCCGGCGGCGTCCTGGCCGTCGACCTCGAAGCGGTAGCGGGCGGCCGGGAAGGTGCGCCGCGAAAGAACAACGGAGAAGTTGCCGAAGCGGGTGAGCTGCAACCCTTCGCCGCTCCATACCTCCCGGCCGGTGCGGTCGAGGATGCGCAATCGGTACGCCGAGTTCTGGCCGGGGTCGGCGAGGTTGAGGGTGACGGTGAAGAGGTCGATGCCCGGCGGCACGGTGAGGCGGGTGGCCTCGCCGGCCGGAGCATCGCCGGGTGCGCTGCGCACGAAGTTCTCCGGGAACAGATCGGCGCTGGGAATGAAGAGCTGGGGGAGGCGGGGCTGGAGGTCTCTTGGTCGCGCCGTCGGCGCTTGGCTCCCCGCGAGGCTGGCGGCCAGGCCGGCAATCTGCTGTTCAGCGTCGCTCAGCCGGCGGTTGGCGGACGCCACCTCCCGGCGCGCTTCTTCGGCTTCCGCCCGCAATTCTCCGAGGGCGCGCGCCCGCTCCGTTTGCTGCTCTTCCAAGGAAGCCGCCAGGCGGCGGTTCTCCAGTTGTGAGTGGGCGAGCACGGCCCCCAGGGCAAGCGACAGGAGGAGCATGGCGGCCGCCGCCAGGGGCCACCGTCCAGGCCACCTCGAAGCGGGCTGGAGGCGGGCTTCCAGGCGGCGCCAGTCTTCGCGCTGCTGTGCTTCCCAGTCGCCTTCCGGGGTGGGCGGTGCGGCGCTCTCGAACTCCGCCAGATCGAGCACCCAGTCAACGCATTCGCCGCGACACTCGGCGAGGTGGTGGCGAACTTCGTCCATCCGTTCCGGACCCAGGGCGCCGGACCGGTAGGCGGCCAATTCCTGTGGGCTCGGATGTTCCGGATGCGGAGTGTGGTCGGCCATGGGTTCAGGAAAGCAGGGTCTTGAGGCGTTTGCGCGCTTCGAACATGTGGACCTTGACGGTGGCTTCGGCCATCTGCAGCACCTCCGCGATCTGGGCGTAGGACAGCTCTCGCTCGATGCGGAGCCGTACGCAAGCGCCCATTCGGCGAGGAAGCTCAGCCAGGGCTTCCCGCAGTCGGTCGCCACGCTCCTGCGACAGCAGATCGTTCAGCGGATCGTCCGAGGTGCGAACCGCGAGACCGTCGTGGTCGCGCTCGTCGAGGGGGGTTTCTCGTCGGTTTTTCTGCACCGCCCGGCGCACTCGCTTGCGCCCGGTGTTCTTGGCCAGGCCGATTAGCCAGGCTTCAAAGGGTGCTTCCCAGCGAAAGCTCGCGATGCTCTGATGCAGCCCGACAAACACGTCCTGCACCAAGTCCCTCGATTCCTCATCGGAAAAACCCCGCCGCCGGAAGATCCGGAAAAGGGGCCAATAGTATCGATTGAACAGGTACCGGAAACCTTCTTCGGGGTTTAGTCCTTGCTGTAGGCGGCGGACGACCTCTTCGGTCGATACCTCGGCCTCGGGGGTTTGGGCCTCAGGCCTGGAGAAGGCGAGGGCCTTGTGCTGAGAATCCTCCAACGATCCTCCTTTGTCTCGCCTCCTTCTACGATCCCACCTACCGCTCCTTTTCGATCCTACCCACCGCCCGTCGGCGGTTCCAGCGCTGCCCGATTCGAACAAGGTACCTCAGGTACCGCACAGCCGGACGATTCATTCCCTAGGCGATGTCGGCGGCCGCTTCGAGCTGCGACTCGATCTCCTCCCATTCGGTCATCAACTCGTCGTTCTCGGCACTGCGCTTCTTCTGCTCGTCCTCGAGTTTGCGTACCTTGCCGTGGGGCGTGCGTTCGAAATACGCCGGGTCGCAGAACAGCTCGTTGATCTCGTGGATGCGCGCTTCGTTGGCCTCGATCTTGTGAGTGATCTCGTCGCGCCGCTTCTCCAGCCGGCGCCGGCGCTTGCGATCGTCGGCGGAAGCTTGCCGCGGCGGTGCCGCGGTCTTTTCTTTGCGCTTCTCCCGCTTGGCCTTGAGGATCACCGTGTCGGCGTCGAGGTGGTCGTCGCCGCAGTGTGCCAGGTATTCGTCGTAGGTGCCCTGGAAGTCCTGGATTCCGGTGGCCGAAAGTTCGAGGATGCGGTCCGCCAGGCGCGACACGAAGTAGCGGTCGTGGGAAACGAAGATGAGACTGCCGTCGTACTCCCGGAGGCCTTCTACCAGCGCGTCGATCGCCTCGAGATCGAGGTGATTGGTGGGCTCGTCCAGGAGCAGGATGTTCGGCTGCTCCACCGCCAGGCGAGCGAAGATCAGGCGCGCCGCCTCGCCGCCGGAGAGGCTCTGCACGTTTTTTTCCGCCTCGTCGCCGGAAAACAGCACCAGGCCGAGCTGGCCGCGCACGAAGCCGATGGGCTCCATCGGGCAGGCTTCCCACAGCCAGCTCTCGACGGACTGCTTGGCCTCGCCCAGCAGTTCGTGGTGGTCCTGGGCGAAGTATCCCGGCCGCGCCTCGTAGCCCCACTCGGACTCACCGGCGTCCGCCTGGACGACGCCCATGACGATCTTGAGCAGGGTGGACTTGCCGATGCCGTTGGGGCCGAGAATCGCCAGCCGGTCACCGCGCCGAACGGTCAGGGACACGTCTTTCAATACCTGCTTTTCGCCGTAGGCTTTGGAGATGCCTTCGAGATTGAGCACTTCCTTGCCGCTCGGCCGCACCTGCCGCAGCTTGAAGGTCGGATAGCGGCGCGAGGACTGGGCTAGCGGTTCGAGGTCCTCGGACATTTTGTCGATCAACTTTTGCTTGCTCTGGGCCTGGCGCGCCTTGGTGGCCTTGGCCCGGAAACGATCGACGAAGCGTTGCTGTTGGGCGATCTGCTTTTCGCGGTTGGCGAGTTCTTTTTCCCGCCGGGTGCGCTCCTCGACCTTGGCCTCGACGAAGGTCGAGTAGTTGCCCGGGTAGAGGCGCAGGGTCTCGTAGTCCACGTCGACGATGTAGTTGCAGACGTTGTCGAGGAAGCGGTGATCGTGGGAGATCACCAGGGAGCAGCCGGGGTAGTCGACCAGAAACTTCTCCAGCCAGCGGATGGAGACGATGTCCAGGTGGTTGGTGGGCTCGTCGAGGAGCAGCACATCCGGATAGGCGGCCAACACCTGCGCCAGCAGCACCCGCAACTTGAAGCCGCCGGAAAGGGTCGACAGCGGCAGCGGATGCTGCTCCGTGGGGATGCCCAAACCTTCGAGGATCTCGCCGGCCCGCGCCTCTAGGGTGTAGCCGTCGTGGCGCAGGATGATGTCTTCCAGTTCGGCGTAGCGGTCGGCGTCGAAGGATTCCTCGGCCTTCGCCAGGACGATCTCTTTCTCGGCCATCGCCGACCACACGTCCTGATCGCCCATCATGGCGACGTGCAGGATGGGGTGCTCTTCGAAGTCGAAGTGGTCCTGTTTGAGCACGCCGAGCTTGAGCCGCTTGGGTACCGTCACGACCCCTTCGCTGGGCGGCTCTTCCCCCGCCAGAATCTTCAGGAAGGTCGACTTGCCGGAGCCGTTGGCGCCGACCAGCCCGTAGCGGTTGCCGGGATTGAACTGGATCGAGGCTCCCTGGAAGAGAGTCTGGGGTCCAAAGGCTTTTCCGAGGTCCGAGACGGCGATCATGGGACCGAGACTCTACCAAGGCGGTCGCTCCGGAACCACCGGATTTTCGGCTCTCTGGATTCGATCTTGCAGAGCAATTGCCCTTGGGTCGATTCATCGCGCACTATGCCCTTGAAACTTCGCATTCCCCGCCCGCGCCGTAAGGCGCTGCTGTTGGGGGGCGGCCTGTTTCTGGCCGTCTCCTGTGCCATCGCCGTATGGATCCTGTTGCCGTTCTGGCAGCTTTCCGGGCAATTCGCCGATCTTCATCAGCGCCAGCCGTCGCGGCTGTACGGCCGATCGCCGCTCTTGACGGTGGACGGCCGGGCCGATCTGGAGGCGCTGGCCGAGCGCTTTCGGGGCGAGGGGTACCAGAGCGTTGCCGGTGAGGGCGAGTTGCCGCCGGGCAGCTTCCGCGCCGGCCGCGGCCGCCTCGAAGTGCACCTGCGGCCGTTTCCCACTCCTGCCGGTCCGGCCGGTGACGCGGTGCTCGACGTTCGCCTGCGGGGACGGCGGGTGGCGGCCCTGACCCTGGACGGCGCGGCGGTGACCTCCGCCCTGCTCGATCCGCCGCTCCTCGCCTCGTACTACGGCGATGCCTTGAACGAGCGCCGGCCGGTGCGGGTGAGGGAATTGCCGCCGCACGTCATCAACGCCGTTCTCGCCGCCGAGGACGATCGCTTCTTCGACCACTCCGGGGTGTCCATCGCCGGGGTGGCGCGGGCCGCCTGGATGAACCTGTTCGGCGACGGCGTCCGCCAGGGCGGCAGTACCCTCACCCAGCAACTGGTCAAGAACCTCTATCTCGGTCCGGAGCGGACCTTCGGCCGCAAGAGCCGCGAGGCGATTCTGGCGCTGATGCTCGATGCGCGCTACCGCAAGGAGCAAATCCTGGAGGCCTACCTCAACGAGATCTACCTCGGCGCCTCCGGTGGGGTGAACCTGATCGGCGTGGGGGCCGCCGCGCGGGCCTACTTCGGCCGGGAGCCCGGAGAACTGACCCTCGCCGAGGCCGCCACCCTGGCGGGGATGATCCCGGCGCCGGCGAACCGCACCCCGGTGTCCGATCCGGAGGTCGCCAAGAAACACCGCAACCTGGTGCTCGAGCGAATGGCGAAACTCGAAATGGTGTCGCCGGAGCAGGCGAGGGCGGCGATGGACCAGGCGGTGGTCGCCCGGCCGATTCCGCCGCGCCGCCGGGGGGTTCCCTACTTCGCCGACGCGATGGCCCGAGAGGCGGCGGCGCGTTGGGGGCTGGACGATTTGTCCGAGGGCGGTTTCGTGCTGCTTTCGACCCTCGAAGGGGCCGACCAGAACAAGGCCGAGGAGGCCGTTTCCTGGGGCCTCGAGGCGCTCGAAGAAGGCTGGGAGAAGGGTCGCGACATGCCGTCGCCGCTCCAGGCGGCGATGGTTTCCGTGGATCCCCGGGACGGCAGCATTGTGGCCTATGTCGGTGGCCGGGACTATGGCTCCAGCCAGTTCGATCGCGCCGGCCAGGCGCGCCGTCAGGCCGGCAGCGCCTTCAAGCCGGTGATCTACGCCACCGCCTTCGAGCGCGGCGTCGCCTCGCCCTCGTCGATGGTCGAGGATGCGCCGCTGACGGTGCGCCTCGCCAATCAACGCTGGTCGCCGCAGAACGACGACGGCGAGTTCAACGGCTGGGTGAGCGTGCGCACCGCCGTCGAGCGCAGTCTCAACGTGCCCACCGCCCGGCTGGCCCTGCAGGTCGGTCTGAAGCCGATCATCGAGGTGGCCCGCGGGCTGGGGGTGACGGCGCCCCTCGATCCGGTGCCCTCCCTCGCCCTCGGTGCCTTCGAAGTCAGTCCGGTGGAGATGGCGACGGTCTATGCCACCTTCGCCGCCGGCGGCAAACGGCCGCCGGTGCACGGACTGGCCGCGATCCTCGATCCCTCCGGCGAGCCGATGCTGGGCGAGCCCCTGCCGGCGCCGGAGCAGGTGATCAGCCCCGAGGGTGCCTATCTGATGACCTCGGTGCTCCAGGGGGTGTTCGACCGCGGCACCGCCCGGGTGACCCGCGACTGGGGCCTGACGGACCGCCTGGCCGGCAAGACCGGCACCAGCAACGGCCGTCGCGATAGCTGGTTCGCCGGCTACGCTCCAAACCGCGCCACGGCCGTGTGGGTGGGGTACGACGACAACTCGAAGACCCGCATGTCCGGCGGCCGGGCGGCCCTTCCGATCTGGGCACGCTTTACGGTGCGGGTGCGTCCCTCCGGCGGCTACTCGACCTTCCGCCAGCCGGCGGGCGTCGTGACCGCCGTGGTGGACCCGGAGAGCGGTGGTCTGGCGACGGACCGCTGCCCGCTGGTGGAGACAGAGGTTTTCCTGCGCAACCAGGTGCCGGAGTACGTCTGCGATCTCCACGGCCGCGGCTACCGCGAGGAGCGCTGGGATCGCCGTCGGCCGGTCGAGCGGCGTCACCCCTTCCGGCGCTGGCTGAAGCGGGTTTTCGGCGACGGCTGAGTTTCATGCCCGACGCGCCATTTTGGTGCGAACTTTGCATTTCTTTAGCCTCTGAGCGGACACTGTAGGTAGGGTGCGGGAGCACGGCTCACAGCGTGCTCTCAGGGACCCGATCCATACCGTTTGAACGGAACACTTTTCACCCGTTGGGCCGTTGTTTTGCCGGTGTTTCGGTGCGGCGCGGCAATCGGCGGGTGCTGGGAAAATTGCGCATGGCGCGGAGTTTTTCCCTTCATTTCCAGGGGTAACTCCCGGAGGAGGAGTAGAGATGGAGATCTGGATCGATCGTTTGACCGCGACTTTTGGCGGCTATTTACCGAATCTGTTGGCGGCCTTGGCGGTGCTCATCGTCGGCTGGCTGGTGGCGCTGGTGATCAGTGCCGTGGTGCGCGCCGGGCTGCGCCGTACCACCATCGACAACCGCCTCGCGGCCTGGCTTCAGGGCGACCGCGAAGGCAAGCCGCCGGAGGTGGAAGGAATCGTCGGCCGCATCATCTTCTGGCTGTTGATGGCGATGGTGTTTCTGGCCTTCTTCCAGGTGCTCGGCCTGGCCTTCGTCGCCGGCCCCATCGCCGGCCTGCTGGACGAGGTGTTCGCCTTCCTGCCGAACCTGCTGTCGGCGGTGGTGCTGTTGGTGATCGCCTGGCTGTTGGCGCGGGTGCTGCGCTTCCTGGTGGAGCGGGGTGCCCGGGCGGCGAACCTCGACGAGCGCCTGGCGCGCCAAACGGAGGCCGACGAGGCGGATTCCGAGGCGGACGCCAAGCCATCGCCGGCGTTGTCGAAGACCCTGGGGGAGACGGTCTATTGGCTGACCTTCCTGCTCTTCCTGCCGGCGGTGCTGGGTGCCCTCAATCTCACCGGCTTGCTCGATCCGGTCAACGGTCTGGTGGACAAGATCCTCGGCTATCTGCCGAATCTGTTGGCCGCCGGTCTGATTCTGGTGCTCGGCTGGCTGGGAGCGCGCATCCTGCAGCGGGTGGTGACCAGCCTGTTGGCGGCGGCGGGGGTGGATCGCTTCGGTGACTCCATCGGCGTGTCTGCGCAAGGTGGCGGCAAGAGCCTGTCGTCGGTGATCGGCCTGGTGCTCTACGTGCTGGTGCTGCTGCCGGTGATCATCGCGGCTTTGAACGCCCTCGCCATCGACGCGGTGACCCGCCCGGCGAGCGAGATGCTCAACCGCATCATGCTCGCCATTCCGCAGCTGTTCGCCGCCGGCGTGGTGATCGTTCTGGCGTACTTCATCGGCAAGGTACTGGCGAGCGTCGTGTCGAACCTGCTGGCGGGCATCGGATTCGATCGCTTCTTGGAGCGCATCGGCCTGGTGGCCCCGCCGGTGGTGGACGCGTCGGAGGGTGAGCCCACGGCGCGGCGGCCGCCCAGCCAGATCCTCGGCTATGTGGTGATGGTGGGCCTGTTGCTGTTTGCCACCATCGAGGCCCTGAGCCTGCTCGAATTCGAACTCCTGGCCGCGATGGTGACGGAGTTCACCCTGTTCGCCGGCAACGTGCTGCTGGGGGCGTTGATCTTCGTTGTCGGCTATTACCTGGCCGGCCTGGCGGCGGGGCTTATCCGGTCGTCGAACGTTGCCCAGTCGGATCTGCTGGCGCGGGTCGCCCAGGCGGCGGTGGTGGTGCTGGCGGCGGTGATGGCTCTGCGTCAGGCGGGTTTGGCGGAAGACGTCATCCTGCTCGCCTTCGGCCTCTCCCTCGGCGCCCTGGCGGTGGCCGCGGCGATCGCCTTCGGCATCGGCGGTCGCGACTTGGCGGCGCGCTATCTCGAACGCTGGACCGGCAAGGGCGGATCCACCGGCAACCCCGGTTCGCCCATCACCTGACGGCAGGCCCGCTCGTTTTCCGGCGAGCGGGTCCATGGGATTCGGCACAGCGGCCGGTCGGGAGTTCTCGACCGGCCGTTTCTCGTCGTCTACCGTTCGTTCCGGTCGCCCTGCCGCCGGGGCCATTCCACTGGACGCCTTGCCGCGAGGCTGGATTATGTGTCAATATCTGAGGAAACTGATTTGCGTATGTACGTATGACGGTCAAGGTGTGCCGCTGGCCACCTCTATGCACAGGGACCTCACCGCAGGAAGAGCCTCTGGTGGGGCTGGTCGGAAGGAATCTCCTTCCGCCATTTCAACTCCGATGATGGATCCGTATCTGAGGGATCGTGTTCGAGCGACGTTGTGACGTTTCGGTTCCGGCGTCGCCTAATCGAACACACAGGGCCAAGTTCTCCCCTCCGGGGAGAAGGAACATCGGCAGTGGGCGGCCTGCGGGCCGTCCGGGCGAGATTGCGTCGCCGATTATTTTAGAAAAGGAGCATCGTTATGACCCCAGCTTTTCGAACCCTCCGCTACCTGGCGCTTGCCGCGTGTCTGGTGTTGGTGTCGCTGCCGATGACGGCCGCGCCGCAGAACATCGAGGTAGAGATCAATTCGAGCTACGTGCTGTGGATTCCGCAGACCGAATGGAAAATCGCCTACTTGACCGTGACCGGTCCCGACTGCATCAACGAAACCACCACCTTCCGCGGTGGCGAGGACATCTTCTTCGAGATTTTCGATCGCGAAGGCAAGCGCCGGCCGGACGGTACCTACAGCCTGGACGTCACGCTGACTCCCTTCATCAAAGAGCGCGGCGGATCGCAGGCCGGCGGTGGTGATGCGCAGCTCTGCCGCGGTCGCGCCAACCTGCCGGAGCTTTCGACCTTGACCGCCACCGGCTACGTCACCATCCAGAACGGCAAGATCGCCGATCCGCGTCTCGAAGAGGATGAGCGCCTCTCCGCACCGGCCGGAAACGACGGTCCGATCGAAATCGACTTGAGCAGCAACCCCGTCGCGATGGCCGGCTCGGCCATCGGCGAGTACGATCCGGACGAGGTGCAGTCCATGCACGCGGCGGACTTCCTGATCCTCGACGATCTGATCGTCGACGGCAGCGCCTGTATCGGCTTCGACTGCGTCAACGGCGAGTCCTTCGGCTTCGACACCATCCGGTTGAAGGAGAACAACCTGCGCATCAAGTTCGACGACACCAGCGTCGCGGCGAGCTTCCCTCGCACCGATTGGCAGCTCACCGCCAACGCCTCGGCCAATGGCGGCGCCAGCAAGTTCTCGATCGACGACATCTCCGGTGGACGCACGCCCTTCACCGTGGAGGCCAATGCGCCGAACCACTCGCTGTACGTGGACGACGGCGGCCGGATCGGCCTGGGCACCTCCACGCCGGTGGCCGACCTGCACGCCAAGAGTGGCGACTCTCCGACTTTGCGCCTGGAGCAGGACGGCTCCTCTGGCTTCGCGCCGCAGACCTGGGACATCGCCGGCAACGAGACCAACTTCTTCGTGCGCGATGCCTCCAACGGCTCGCAGCTTCCCTTCCGGATTCGCCCGGGCGCGCCGACGAACTCCATCTTCGTTGACGTCGATGGCGATCTGGGCTTGGGCACTGCCTCGCCGCAGGGGCCGCTGCACATCAAGGATGGATCCAATGATGTGATGCTGGTGGATGTTGGCAACATCTCCGCCAGTGGCACCACCCTGGAGGTCACTAGCCCCGACGGCAGCTCCGGCCAGTTCTTCTCTCAGGCGCTCGATTCCGGCCTGGTGGTCTTTGGAGCCCAGACCAACAGCAACTTCGCCATCCGCACGAACTCGACCACGGACGTGATCCGGATCACCACCGTGCCGCGGGTGGGTATTCTCAACAACGGTCCCGCCCATCCTCTGCACGTCGGCACCGACGCCACCAACGGCAACGGCGCTCACGTCACCACCGCCGGTGTCTGGACCAACGGTTCTTCGCGCAAGAACAAGACCAACATCCATGACCTCGCCCTGGATGAGGCGATGGAGGCCCTGAAGGTACTCCAGCCGGTGCGCTACATGGGCGTGAACGACGTCACCGAGGAGGAGTACCTCGGTTTCATCGCGGAAGACGTCCCGGCCTTGGTCGCCACCAACGATCGTGCCGGCCTCGCTTCGATGGACATCGTCGCCGTGCTGACCAAGGTGGTTCAGGCGCAGAACAAGACCATCGAGGAGCTGGACAAGCGTCTGCGTGAGCTGGAAGGGGAGCCGGCGCTGCCGTAACCCGCGGTAGACCGTAGGTTTCCCCAAGGGGCTCTCGGAGGTCACTCCGGTGAGCCCCTTGTTTCGTTAGAGTGTCGCCGCCCGATGACTCGCTACTGGATCGACACGGACATCGCCCTCGGAACGTCCTCCGGCGATGTGGATGATGGCTTCGCCCTCGCTGCGGTGCTCGCCGCCGGGGTGGAGGTGGTGGGGGTATCCGCGGTGGCCGGCAACACCACCGCCGATCGGGCCGCCGATGCCGCCAGGGCCTTGCTGCGGAACTTCGGCCGAGAGGAGACTCCGGTGGTTCCGAGTGAGGCTGCGGCGGCCGCCCTTGCGGCTCTTCCCGAGGGAACGCGGGTACTCGCCCTGGGACCTCTTACCCACTTGGTGGCCGCGGCGGAGCTCGATCCGGACTTTTCGCGCCGGGTCTCCGTGTGGGCCGTCGGCTCGGTGCTCGATCGCCGGCGCCATCCTCTGTTGCCCTGGTTCTGCCTCAACTTCCGCCACGATCCGAAGGCCGGTCGCCGCTTCATGGAGCTGCCCTGGCGGCGCCGGCGGATCTGCCCGCTGGACGTGGTGTCTCGACTGCGCCTCGGGAAGAAGGATTTGGACCGCCTTGCCGCCGCGGGCGGACCGGCCGGCTACCTGGCTGCCGGCTCCCGGCGCTGGCTGCGGCAGGCGCCGTGGCGCCATTTCCGGCGGAGCTTTCCGGTATGGGATCTGGTCGCTGCCCTCGATGCCTTGGGCCAGCTTCCCGGCGCGCGGTGCGAGTCGACCTCGCGCCCCACACCCGGCGATCGCTTGGTGGCCTTTGACGTCGCCGCGGCGAAGGCCGCAGTGTTGGGTTTGCTGGAGCGGTATGCCTGGGGAATTCGGCGAGGCCTACCGAACCTGTCGCCGGGAGGTTTCCCGCGTCCTGCGGCGGGCGCCGGCCGAGGAGCGGTAGAGTGCGGTACTGGCCACCAGGAGGCATGATGGACCCGAGACAGATTGACTTTCCAGCCAAAGACCTGCCCCTGCGGGAGGACGTCAGCACCCTCGGTGCGCTGGTCGGCGAAGTGCTGCGGGAGCAGGGGGGCAAAGACCTTTTCGAGCGGGTGGAGGCGGCGCGCCTGGGCGCGATCCGGCGACGCCTCGAAACCGGCGCCGCGGCGGAGGGATCTCTGGAAGGCAGCGTCGAAGGTCTTGATGTGCCGGTGGCGGAGGAGCTGGCGCGCAGCTTTTCGACCTACTTTTCGGTCGTCAACCTGGCGGAGACGGTGCATCGCATTCGCCGCCGTCGTCACTACCAGCGCCAGGGCGAAGCGCAGCGGGGCAGCCTGGAGGAGACCGTCCGCCTTTTGGCGGAGGACGGAGCCAGCCTCGACGACGTCGCCGAACTCTTCTCGTCGATCCGCATCGAGCCGGTGTTCACGGCGCATCCGACGGAGGCCATCCGCCGGCTGATGCTGGAGAAGGACCAGCGCATCGTTCGGCTGTTGTTCGATCGCCTGGATCCCTCCCTGACGCCGCCGGAGGAGGACCGGACGCTGGCCCGCATCCGCGCCGAGATCACCGCCGCCTGGCAGACCGAAGAGAGCCCCAACCTGAAACCGACGGTGGGGGACGAGCGCGAGCACGTGTTGTTCCACGTGACGCGGGTGCTCTATCGGGTGGTGCCACCCTTTTGCGAGGACCTCGAAGCCGCCCTCGCCGCGGTCTATGGCGAGGCGGCGGAGGAGATCCACCTGGGGAGCCCGCTGCGCTTCGCCTCCTGGGTGGGCGGGGACATGGACGGCAACCCGAACGTCTCCGCCCGCACCATTCGCCAGACCCTCGGCCGGCACCGCTCGCTGGTTCTGGATCTGTACCGGGAGGAACTCGCCAAGCTGTCGCGGCAGCTCAGCCAGAGCCTGTCGCGGGTTGCCGTGGACGAGGCGGTTCTCGATCGCCAGCGCGACTACGCTGCCCGGTTCCCGCAAGCCGTCGAGGCGGTGCGGCCGCGCCACCGGGAGATGCCCTATCGGGTGTTGTTGGGGTTGATGGTGGCGCGCCTCGACGCCACCGCCGCGGACCGGTCGGAGGCCTATGAGGATCCCGGCGAGCTGTTCGATGACCTACGGTCGATCGCCCGCAGCCTGGAAGCGCACCGCGGAGCGCGCGCCGGACTGTTCGCCGTGCGCCGGGCTCTGCGGCGGGTGGAGACCTTCGGCTTTCATCTGGCGACCCTCGATGTGCGGCAGGACGCGCTGGTCCACCGCGCGGTGATCGGCCGGCTGCTGGGCGACGAAGGCTGGAACGAAAGATCCCCGGCGGAGCGGGCGGATCGCCTGCGAAGCGCCCTGACCGCCGATGAACCGCCGCCCGCGATCGCGGGGGACGAAGCGGCCGAGGAGGCTCTGGAGGTTTTCCGCGCCATCGGCGATTGCCGGCGGCGTTATGGCACCGAGGCCATCGGCCCGTACATCATCAGCATGGCGCGAGATGTGGACGACGTGCTGAGCGTACTGCTGCTGGCCCGCTGGGCGGACTTGACCGAGGACGGGCAGGTTCCTCTGGATGTGGCGCCGCTGTTTGAGACGGTGCCGGATCTGGAAGCCGCCGCCGAGGTACTCGGGCGCCTGGTGGAGGATCCGGTCTACGGCCTGCACCTCGACGCCCGCGGCCGTCGGCAGGTGGCGATGATCGGCTACTCCGACAGCAATAAGGACGGCGGCATGGCGGCCTCGCGCTGGTCGCTCCAGAAGGCGCAGGGCGCGATGGCCTGGGCGATGGCCCAGGCCGGCGTGCACCTCACCCTGTTCCACGGCAGCGGCGGCACCATCAGCCGTGGCGGCGGCAAGACCCACCGGGCGATCCTGGCGGCGCCGCGGGGCTCGGTCGGGGGCCGCCTGCGGGTGACCGAGCAGGGCGAAGTGATCCACGCCAAGTACGGCGTGCGGGCGATCGCCCTGCGCAACCTCGAACGCTCCTTCGGCGCCGTCGCCCGCGCCACGGCGGCGGAGGGGCGCCGGTCGGAGGAAGACCCCCGGCGCCGGCGCTGGCACGAGATCCTCGAAGCGGTGGCAACCGCCAGTCGCGCGGCCTATCGAATCCTGGTGTACGACGAGCCGCGATTCTTCGAGTACTTCCGCCGGGCGACGCCGATCGACGTCATCGAGCGCCTCGCCATCGGTTCGCGGCCGGCTTCCCGCCGCAGCCGCCGGGGCATCGAGAACCTGCGCGCCATCCCCTGGGTCTTCGCCTGGACCCAGAGCCGGCACATTTTGCCCGGCTGGTTCGGCCTCGGCAGCGGACTGGCCGCCGCGGCGGAGCGATTCGGGGCCGAGGAGTTGGCGGCGATGGCCGACGATTGGATGTTTCTCGGCAACCTGCTGGACGACGCGGAGATGGTTCTCGCCAAGGCTGACCTCGGCATCGCGCGGCGCTATGCGGCGTTGGCCGGTGAGATCGGCGAGGCGCTCTTCCCGCGTATTGAGGAAGAATTCGAACGCACCGGGCAATGGGTCCTGCGTCTCCGCCGGAGCGAGCGGCTGCTCGACCGCGACCCGACCCTCCAGCGCTCGATCCAGCTCCGCAACCCCTATGTGGATCCGATGAGTTTTCTACAGATCGATCTCCTCCACCGCTGGCGGGCTGCCGATCGACCCCAGGGCGAGCTGTTCGAAGCGCTGGTGGCGACGGTCAACGGCATCGCCAAGGGTCTGCGCAACACCGGATAGGCATCGACGGGAATGGGGTCGCGGCTAGTCTCCGCCGGCGGATTTCCTCTCGGTCTGCACGCTGACCGTCGTCCAGCCCATGCCGTCGGGCTCTTTGCCGGCGGTGAGGAGGGCCGTTCGTTCACCGCTTTCAAGATCCACGACGGAGATGCGATCGGCATGGGTGTGGGCGACGTAGGCGCGCTTGCCGGAGGGCTCGATGACGATGCCGATGGGCACCGAGCTGTCGCCGAACCGATCGCTGAACAGGCGGCCTTCGGTGTCCTGCGCGGTAAGGGGAAGGTCGATCTTCGCGCGCACCTTGCGTTCGGCGGTGTCGAGAACCGCCAGGTTGCCGCCGCGGGCGTTCGAGACCAGCGCCGTGGCGCCGTCTGGGGTGATCTGGAGCCGGATGGGGAAGCCTTCGACGGCGATCTCGGCGAGGATGTCCAGGGTCTCGGCGTCCACCACCGAGACGGTGTCGGCGGAGCGATTGGTCACCCAGACCTGAAGGCCGTCCGGCGCGATCGCGAGGCCCTCCGCCCCGTCTCCGGTTTCGACGTGGCCCCGGCGCTCGCCGCTGCTCAGGTCGAAGGCGGTGAGACTGTTCGAGCCAATGTTGGTCACAAAAGCGTGTTTGCCGTCCGGTGAGGCGGCCACCATGTGCGAGATCTCCTGGTCCGTCGGCAGGGCGCGCACGACCTCAGCGGAATCGAGAGCCACTTCGATCAGGGCCTGGTTGTCTTCCGCGGTGGCCAGGATGCGCTGGTCGTCGAGATAGACCATCCCGTGCGGTCGCCGATAGTCGCCAAGATCGATGGTGTCGATCACCTTCGCCTCGGCGATATCGATCCGCGTCAGGCTCGACCCCGGTGTACGACGTCCGTAGTTCGAGATCACCGCCTGGGTACCGTCCGGCGAGATGGCGACCTCGTGGGGGCCATCGCCGGTCGGCAGGGTCGCTACCACTTGGCGACTCTTCAGGTCCACCAACGAGACGGTGGCTTCGGATTTGTTCGCCACCACCAGGGTGGCACCGGAGACCGGTAGGGCGATGCCCCATAGGGCGAGGCAGAGGATCAGGCGAAAGCGCATAGAGCCATCCCTTTCAAAGGGTCAACGGTTGGAAGTGTCATCCCACTGCGGAAGCCGTCCCGGGGTCCAGGGCGCGCCGGCCGCTTCGGCGGCTTGCTCCAGGGCGACGAGGTCGACGCTGACCAGTTCTTCGAGGCGGTCGAGCACTCCGGCGAAGGCCCGCGAGGCGCGGGCGAAGGACTGGCGGTGGGTTTCCGTGGGACCCTCGGTGGATGCCCAGCGGCCGCGCAGCAGGCGGCCCACCCGGCCGCTGATCGAAATCGGCGTCGGTACGCTGCGGCGGGCGAGGCTGCGGTCGCCCTCCAGCTCGATGCGCAGGTCCGCCAGGCGGTGCGACAGGTCGAAGGCGCGGCGCCGCAGGTCGGACTCGACGGCCGGCGTGGTGTCGAGGGCGCGGGTCAGATGCTGCAGGCGCTTGTCCGCCTCACCGGCGGTCTCGATGGCGCCCTGGACGGCCCGCTGCAGGTCGGCAGTTTGCTGATGGAAGGCGTGGGCTGCGGCCTGCTCAGCGGCGCTGCCGGAACGCCCGTCGAGGGGCTCGACGGAGAAGGACACCGCCCCGGCCAGAACCGTTTCTTCGCCCCGCTGGCGCTTGGCGAGTTCCACCGTGTAGGTACCCGGCGGTGCCAGCGGGCCGCGCGGCGGGGTGGCGAAGAGGGACGGCTCCGGGGACGACAATTCGACCGGATCGCTCGGCGGTAGCCGCAGGTCCCAGGCCACTCGATGGAACCCCTTGGCCGCCGGGCCTTCGAGACGGCGCACGACCTTGCCCTCGGCATTCCGTACAGTGAGGAGAATGGCCGGCTCGCGCTCGCGGTCCTCCGCCCGCAGCTCATCGTGCTCCGGGTAGCGGATGGTCTCCTCCGCCTCCTCGGCGTCCTTCTCGGCGGCCAGGCGCTCCGCCCGGCGGGTTTCCAGCCCCTCCTTCAGCCAGTAGGTGAAGACCGCCCCGAAGGGAGGATTGGGGGCGAGATACAGGGAGTCACCCAGAAAGCCCTTGCCGCGCAGGCCGTAGGGCAATTCCTCGATGTAGGACCAGGCCCGGCGCAGCGGGAAGAGCTGGGCCGGGGCGGTGGGGTCGGCGGTGCGCAGCGGCGTGTAGTCGTCCAGGACGTAGATGCCGCGGCCGAAGGTGCCCACCACCAGGTCGGTCTCGCGTTCCTGGATCGCCAGGCTGCGGGCCGCGATGGTCGGGATGCCGCTGCCTAACTGGATCCATCGCTCGCCTCCGTCGCGGGTGAAATAGACGCCCTTTTCGGTGCCGACGAAGAGCAGGTCCGGATCCTCCGGATCTTCCACCAGGGCCCAGGTCGGCTCATCCTCCGGCAGATCGCCGACGATCGAACGCCAGGTGGCGCCGCGGTCGTCGCTCACCAGCAGGTAGGGCTGGAAGTCACCGCTCTTGAAGTGGTTGAACACCGCGTACACCCGGTCGTCGGCGTGGCGGGAGGCTTCGAGGTGGGCGGTGTAGGCGAGCTTCGGCACGCCGGCGATGCGCTCGATGGCGCGCCACTCGCTGTTGCCCGGTTCGAGCACCTGGATCAGCCCGTCGTCGCTGCCGGAATAGAGCAAGTTCTCGACCCGCGGCGATTCCGAAGCCGCCGTCAAGTTGCCGTAGAAGGAGGTCGACCGGCTCTTGGCGACGGCGTCCGGTCCCCACACCTTGCCCATCACTTCGAGGGCGTTGCGGTCCACCTGGCGAGTGAGATCCGGCGAGATCGAACGCCAGGAATTGCCCCGGTCGTCGCTCCGGTAGAGTCGCTGCGAGCCGAAGTAGAGGCGCGCCGGATCGTGCGGGCTGATCAGCAGCGGAGCGTCCCAGTTCCAGCGCGGTGCTTCGTCGTCGTCCTCCGGTTGCGGCTGGATCTCCACCCGCTCGCCGGTGCGGCGGTTGAAGCGGTGCAGTTCGCCGTGCTGCCAATGGGCGTAGACGATGTTCTCGTCCGTCGGGTCTACCCGCGGCTGGAAGCCGTCGCCGCCCAACACGATGAACCAATCGCGGTTGGCGATGCCGTGGCCGTAGCGGGTGCGCGCCGGTCCGCCGAGGGTGAAGTTGTCTTGGGTGCCGCCGTAGACGTTGTAAAACGGCGCGGCCTGGTCGACGGCGATCTTGTAAAACTGGGTGACCGGCAGGTTGGCCTTGAAATGCCAGGTGGCGCCGCGATCGAAGGACTCGTAGATGCCGCCGTCGTTGCCGGCGAGCAGGTATTCCGGGTCCGCCGGGTCGATCCACAAGGCGTGCTCGTCGACGTGCTTGGCGCTCTGCCCGACCCGCCGGAAGGAAGCGCCGCCGTCGGTGGTGACCTGCGGAAAGGTGTCCATCGAGTACACCCGGTGCGGATCCACCGGGTCGGGGATCAACTCCTGGTAGTACTGCGGGCTTCCGCTGACGTAGTCGGAGCGCTTCTCCCAGGTGGATCCGTGGTCGAGGGAGCGGTAGAAGCCGCCGTCCTCGCCGGCCGCTTCGATCACCGCGTAGAGCGGGTGTGGCGTGCCCGGTTGAATCGGCACCGGTGAGATCGCCAGGCCGATGCGCCCCATCTCCTCCTTCGGTAGGCCTTGGCTGACCTCTTCCCAGGTCTCGCCGCCGTCGAAGGAACGGTGGATGCCGGAGCCCGGTCCGCCATTGATCAGAGTCCAGACGTGCCGTCGCCGCTGGTGGGTGGCGGCCCACATGCGGTCGGGGTTTTCCGGGTCGAGTACCAGATCCGTCACACCGGTGTGCTCGTCGACGGTCAGCACCGCGCGCCAGGTTTCGCCGCCGTCCGTGGACTTGTAGAGGCCGCGATCGCCGCCGGCTTTCCACAGCGGTCCCTGGGCGGCGACGAAGACGGTTTCTGAGTCCCGTGGGTCGAGAACGATCTTGCCGATGTGCTCGGAGTGCGCCAAGCCCATGTGCTGCCAGTTGGAGCCCCCATCGATGGATTTGTAGACCCCGTCGCCGTAGCCGACGCTGCGCTGGTTGTTGTTCTCGCCGGTGCCTACCCACACCACCAGCGGATTGTGCGGATCGAGGGCCAGACAGCCGATGGAGTAGGACGTTTCGCCATCGAAGATCGGGCTCCAGGTGGTGCCGGCATTGACGGTCTTCCACACGCCGCCGGAGGCGACCGCCGCGTAGTAACGTTTGCGGTTGGCGGGATCGACGGCCAGATCGATGATCCGGCCGGAGGTGAGCGCCGGTCCGATGCCCCGCAGGCTCAGGCCGGCAAAGGACTCGGCGCTCCAGGGATTCTTTTCGTCTTTTCCGGCCTGTGGCTCACCGTCCGATGGCTGTTTCTTGGAGCGGGCTTCCACGGAAGGGACGACGAGGAGGAGGGCGAGGAACAGGCAGCTCAGCAGACGAGAAACCATGGGGCGTCCTTTCGTGACGATGCGGTCCACGGGCGGCCGGAGAAGCTCTCCGGTCGACTGGGGGTTGATTCGGAGTCGGTCTATGGTAGCCCGGCCGTGGGCTGGAGCCGTCAAATCGCAAGCGCTTGGCGTCAGGATTCGTTGTTGCTGACCAGGCGCGCCGGCGCAGGCGTAGTGGTGTCTACGTCGAGGCGGCGCAACGCCGGCAGCAGCGAAGAAGACCAGCCAGGCGTTTGCGAGTTGACGGCTCCAGCCCAAAAAGCAAAAAGGCCGCCCCGAGTACTCGGGACGGCCTGATCGGCTTTCGATGAAATCGACAGCCGGCGGATACGTCAAGGGTTAGATCGTGCTGACGTTCTCGGCGGCGGGGCCCTTCTGGCCCTGCACGATGTCGAACTCCACCCGGGCTCCTTCGGCGAGGCTCTTGAAGCCCTCGCCCAGGATCGCGCTGTGATGGACGAAGCAATCCTTGCTGCCGTCCTCCGGCGTGATGAATCCAAAGCCCTTCTGATCGTTAAACCACTTCACGGTTCCAGTAGTACGCATGTGTGCGCTCCTAAGTTGTGCGAGTCGGAGCCACGCAGATACGTACTTACCGACTGCTCGAAAGTGCGCGGAACCCCCGCGCGGTATGTGGCCGACCTGGCCACATGAAAGAACGTACGAAGAAATTTCCGAACGTTTCTCTGAGAGCTGACGATCCAGCTCCGCGCAATTCTAACAGTTTTGCAGAAGTCCCTATTCCGAAAGCCGATTTCGCCGGTCGGTTGGGGGCGTCGCCGTCGGTCCGGGTGGCGAAGGTCCGGCGTCGTCTCTGCCGCTGGCCGACCGGGATCTAATCGTCGCCGCCGACGCCTGATCGTTGGGCACCGCTGCCGACCAGCGGCCGGTGTCGCCGATCTCGAAGCCGTCGATGAAGATCGGACCCTCGGAATCGATGTCGATGGTCTGGAGCACGATGTCCTGGTCGCCGTTCATGGTGCTGGGGTAGACGGCATAGACCCGATCGCCGTCCACCGTCAGGTTGACGAAGTCGCCGAGGAACTGCCCCATCGTCGAACCCCAGTCGGAAAGTGCGCTCTCGATCGGGGTGTTGGTGAGCTGGACGGTGGTCCAGGTCGAGCCGCCGTCCAAGCTGAGGGCGTAGTAGACGTGGAAGCGGCCGTTCTCCACATCGTCGTTCTGAGTGAAAGAGCCGCCGTCGAAATACATCAGATGGAGTCGCCCGGCGGCGTCCACCTCGAGCCACGGAAAGAGCTGATCGCCGGGCAGGTTCGACGGCACCGTCATGGGGGTGCTCCAGGTCACACCGAGATCCGAAGATTCGGTCAGGTAAAGGTCCACATCGGCGTTACCGCCGACGATGCCGGTGGTGTCAAAGTAGAGGGCGTAGAGCGTGCCGCTGACCGGATGCATCGCCAGCAACGCCAGCGGGCCGACCCGGAATTGGCCCGGAAAGCGCGAGCCGTCCTGGGTGTCCCAGGTGTCCATGCGGGTGGCGGCTTCGATCGGTGCGAGAAAGGTGTCGCCGCCGTCGAAACTGCGCTGCAGGCGTACCCCGTCGTCGAAGTCCCAGTCGATCAGGAACAGTCGGCCGGCGCGGTCCACCCGCGGGTGCTGCGCCAGACCCAGTTCCAGGCTGCGCACCGGCCCCCAGGTGGCGCCGAAGTCGTCGGAGGTCTGGACCCCCAGGTTGTAGGCGACATGAATGAGGGTGGTGTGCGGATTCCCGGGGTCTCGGCCGGTGGCCAGCCAAGCGCGATCGATGAATCCTCCGGAGTTGATGATTACCGGCGGCTCGAAGGTCGTGGCGGCGGCAGCCTTGCGGGAGATGAACAGCACTCGATGACCGGAGAACCGGATGCCACCGACGAACAGGTAGCCGGACAGGGGCTCGAAGAGAACCATCGGATCTCCCTCGTGGAGGTCGACGTTGTTGCCCGCCAGCTCCATCAGGAAGTCCGTCCAGGTGACTCCGCCATCCAGGCTTACCCCCACGCCGAGACTCCAGAAATTCCCCGAGCCGTGCTCCCGCAGGTCGTTCCAGCCGGCCACCAGATGGGGAGGTGAACCGGCCCCCACGGCGATGGCGGTTTCCACCGCTTGGGACGTATCGCCGGAGTCGATACGCTGCGGCGCGCTCACCTGGAGAGTGGGACCGAGAGTAGAAGGCTTTCCGGACTCCACCGGTTGGACCTGGGCGGTCGGCGTACGGCCCGTTGCGAGCAGCGACGGCAGCGTTGAGGGCACGCTGTCCCCCCGCCGCCGGGCCTCCAGCTACGCCTCGCGAGCCGCCGCCGAATCGCCGTTGAAATAGGCGGCGGCGGCCAGGCGGCCTTGGGCGTCGGGGTGATCCGGCGCCAGCTCCAGCACCCGCCGCCAGCGATCCACGGCTTCCGGCCAGTCGCCGGCGCCGCTCGCCAACCAGGCCAGGCCGGCGGCTGCCGCTGCGTCGTTCCCGTCGTGCCGCAGCGCCGTACGGAAGGCCGCGGCGGCCTGTTCGGCACGGCCCAGACGGCGCAGCACGTGCCCCAGCCGTTCGAGGGCGCGCGGCCGCTCGGGCGCGGCGACCACCGCCTGAGCGGCGCTTTCCAGGGCCGCTCCCCTGCGGCCGCTCCGGAGGCTCTGCTCGACTTCGGCGAGGTGCCGGTCGGCGGATCCGCTCGGTAGCATGCCGGCCTTGGGCGCGACCGATCCGTCCTCGAAGATTAGGGCGGCGAGGGCTCTTTCGTGGTGGGCATCGCGCGCCATCGGTGGGCCGATGGCATCGCGGAAAGCCGATTCTTCGGACCGCTGGCAGGCGGCCAGCGGCGCCAGGAGAACGAGGATCAACAAGAATGTAGGAAGACCAGAAATTCGGCAATAATGTGAATTTATCATGGGAAACCTCTTCGGAATATGTTTCTGCAGCATGCCACGAGCCGCAGTGCCGGAGCCCAATCAGGCCGCTGAAGTCTGCTCAGCAGCGCGGTCTAGAACTGCTCCAACCCCACGCCCAGATCCTTGCCGATGGCTCGCAGGCTGCGGTTCATCAGGTTGACGTAGTTGCCGCCACCTACGCCGACGCCGGAACGACGCTCCTGGGTGAAGCGCAGCAGTACCTCGCCGGAGCCACCGTCCACCACCTCGCCGGAGATTTTGGCCCGCGCCGCGCCGGCGCCGAAACCGCCCCAGTAGCGGGCCGCCCGGGAGCCGGGATCCATCTCCACTACCCGGCCGCGCAGCAACAGATCGCCGGCGGCCGGCTCTCCGTCGGCACGCTTCACCTTGAGCCGGGACAGCTCCTTGCGCAGACCCTGGATCAGCGGCGATTCGACGTCCGCGAGCACCCGCACGGCCGGTTCGTAGGAGTTGTCGTCGGGGTCCGGCAGCACCACGTCTTCCGTTTCGAAGGCGCCCACCAGCAGGCCTTCGAAATCGTCGAGGGAGAAGGTCTGGACGATCTCGATTCGATCGAGGTCGCCATTCCAGTCGGTGTAGGTTCCCGGTTTCGTCGGGGCGCGCTTGCCCTTTGCCGCGGCATCCGTCGCCAGCGCCCCGATCAGCAGGAAAGCCGCCAGGGCGGCAAGGTAGCGGGTGTTTTTCATCATCCCTCCTTCCATCTAAGATTCGTCGGGAGGCGTCTCCCGAATATGGCGGATTCTAATCGCGTGTGCCCGATACTCTTGTTTTTCAGTGGTTGGGCTAAGGTCACGCCGGCAGCCTGACCAACGGCTGGTAGATGTAGGCTGGGATCAGACTCGAAAACGTCGAGACCGGATGGTGCGCGACGATCAAAGATCTGGAGGGTGTTTCCATGGTGCTTTCACGAGGCGGCTTGCTTTTATTCATCGGGTTGTTCCTGGGTGTCGGCTGTTCGGGAACCGCCGGCAACCGCGGCGAGCGGCCGACGGCGGTGATCTTGGTCATCGGTGACGGCCTCGGCACTTCGCAGATCACCTATGCCCGGCGGCAAATGCTGGCGGAGGGCGAACGCTTCGCCTTCGAATCCCTGCCGACCGTCGGGCTGGTGACCACCTACTCGGCTTCGAACGCCGTCACCGACAGCGCGGCGGCGGCCACCGCCTTTGCCTCCGGGGTGAAGACCTCGAATGGCGTGGTCGGCCTCGATCCCGAGGGTAATCCCCTGCGCACATTCTCTGACCAGGCGATGGAGCAGGGCTGGAAGGTGGGCTATGTGACCGATACGGCGATCACCCACGCCACGCCGGCCGGTTTCTACGCCCACGTTGAAGACCGTTACCTGGACTTCGACCAGATCGCTCTGGATCTGCTGGAACAAGGGCCGGATGTCGCCCTCGGCGGTGGGCGGCGGGATTTTGCGCCGCCGCCGGACTCCGGTCGCCGCCAGGACGGTCGAAATCTCCTGGATGAGGCCGCAGAACAGGGCTACACCGTGTGGGACTATGACAGTGACCTCTCGGCCACCCCTCCGGATCGCCTGCTCGGTCTCTTCGCCGCCAATCACCTGGGCTATGCCTTGGACGAACAGCGACTGGCCGCAGACCTGCGCACGCCGCCCCTCGACCGCCTGGCGGAGATTGCTCTGGAAGTTCTCTCCCGCGACGACTCGCCTTTCTTTCTGCTGCTCGAAGGTGGTCGTATCGATCACGCCGGTCATGACTTCGACTCGGCTAGCGTGGCTGCTCAGGTGGCCGCCTTCGATCGAGCGGTCGAAACGGTCCTCGCCTTCCAGAAGAAGCGGCCGGGTACCCTGGTGCTGTTGACCGCAGATCACGCCACCGGCGGCCTGGCCATCAATGACTATGTCGACTGGTCTGCTGCCGAGCGCCAGAACTCGTCCGTCGCCTGGGCGGTCTCGTCTCTCAAGGACGTGGACGATCCGGCGACGCCGAAAGATGTGCGGGAATGGATGGGGTTTGACGATCTAACGGCCGAGGGTCTGGAAGAAGTCCGCGTCACCGGCGACAGCTACGAAGCGGCTCGCCGCCTCGGCGCGATGATCGGTGAACGCGACGGCGTCACCTGGATTCCCCGCGTCGAGCCCTTCGAAACGGCCGGCCACACCGGCGAGGACGTACCGCTGTTTGCCGGCGGCCCTGGCGCCGAACGCTTTGCCGGCGTGCTGGACAACACCGACATCCCCAAGCGCCTGAGTGCTCTCCTCGGTTGGGGTTCACCGAACGGCTGAAGGACGGCCCTTCCTCGCGGCCTTCACGGAAAGGAAAACCGGTCGTCGGGCACACCGGAGTGAACTCCGATGAATGGCTGTGCACGGTCCGGCGATTCGGTCGCCGGACGGTAGAACGTTCCGCAAGGAATAGGAAGTTGGTGAGAAGGTTGGGCTAGAGAGAGACCCCTTCCAGCGCCAGCAGCCCGGCCTTGATGTGGGTGCCGCCGGCGAAGCCGGTGAGGGAGCCGTCGGCGCCGAGCACCCGGTGGCAGGGGATGACCACCGCCAGGGGATTGAGGCCGTTGGCGCGGCCGACGGCGCGGGAGGCGGTGGGGCGGCCGATGTCTGCGGCGAGGGCCGAGTAGGAGGTGGTCGTGCCGAAGGGCAGGTGCTGAAGCGCTCGCCAGACTTCCGCCTGGAACGGCGTGCCATGGAGAGCGATGGGCAGGTCGAAGGAGCGCCGCCGGCCGGCGAAGTACTCCTGGAGCTGAGCGACGGCCGGCCGGCAGGGCTCGTCATTCCACCGGATGCGGGCGCCGCGCAGCTTGCCCGGTGCGTACTTTTTGGGGCTGAAGCTGGCGCGCACCAGGTGGCCCTCTTCATCCGTCGCGACGAAGAACGGTCCGAAGTCCGTCGCCAGCCAGGTGGCGTGGAGGGTGGCGACGCTCATGCCGGTGCCACCAGCGACTCCCACAGATGAAACACCGCCAGCCCGCGATACGGAGCGAAGGGCGCCAGCCACTTCGCCTGCTGGGCGGCGGCGGCGCGGCCGGTGAGGCCTGCGAGGCGCTCGATGGCCTGGCCGAGGCCGGCGTCGCCGATCGGCGCGGCATTGTGAAAGCCGAAACCGCGCAACAGCATGTAGCCGGCGGTCCAGGGACCGACGCCGCGCAGCTCCAGTAGGCGCCGCTCCGCCTCCGTCGCGGTGCCGTCGGCCAGGCCGTTCAGGGGCAGATCTCCGGCGGTGATCCGGCGGGCAAAGTCGATCAAGTAGGCGGCTTTGGAGCGCGAGAATTGGAGCTTCAGGAGGTCCTCGGCGTGCAGTTCGGCGACCGCTTGGGGCGAAGGGTGGGCGACCAGGTCACCCACCGGCCGGCCGCAGCGTGCCGCCAACCGGCGGCGCAGGGTGTAGGCGAAGGCGAGGTTCACCTGCTGGCCGACCACCGCCCAGACCAAGGCTTCCCACGGACTGGCGGTGAGCGGCACTCGCAGACCGGCATGGCGCGCAACCCACGGCGCGAGGGAAGTTTCCGCCGCTAGACCCTCGAAGGCCATCGGGTCCGGGCCCAGCCCCAGGAAACGCACCGCCACCGCGTGGGCCGCGCGCAGATCCTCGGCTGCCGGAGGTCGGTGCATGCTGGCGAGGGAACAGAGCACCCGATCGGCCTCGAAACGAAGCTCCAGCAGCGCCGGTCCGGAAGGCAATTCGAGTGCTTTGACGGCTCGATCCTCGCTGGAGCGTTCGAGGGTGCTCTGGGGATCGCGGCCGAGTAGCCGCAACGGGGTGGCCGCGCGAAAAGGCGTTGGCAGCACCAGCTCGAAGTAAGGTCTCGATCCCAGGTTTGCGTAGGCACCGGGGGTGAGGCCGGTCGCCGCCTTGAAACGGTCGTAGAACGCCGAGACCGACTCGTAGCCGACGGCGAAGGCGACATCCGTGGCGGTCGCCTCGCCGGCCGCCAGCAGGCGCTGGGCGGCGGCGATCCGCAGGCGGTGGAGAAGCTCCGCCGGGGTGGTGTGCAGATGTCGGCGCACCAAGCCGGTGAGCTTCGAGGCGCCGACTCCCAGGTGCTCGGCGAGAGCGGTGACCGTCGAAAAGGCGGTCGGATCGCGACGGATCTCGGCGAGGACCGCCGCCAGGCGGTCGTGATCCGGATCCTCGCCCCGGTAAAAACCGTCCGGACGACATCGCTTGCAGGGCCGGAGCCCCGCCGCGCGGGCTTCCGTCAAGCTGCCGAAGAACTCGACATTCTTCGCTTTCGGCTTGCGCGCCCGGCAGGAGGGAAGGCAGTAGATCCCGGTGGAAAGGACGCCGGTGAGAAACAAACCGTCGGCCGTGGGGTCGCTGGCATACATGCGCGACAGCATGCTTTCCCGCGAGCCGTCCGGCGGAGCGCCGGAGTTCATCGATCGGCCTGCCAGCGGCAGGCTTTCCAAGGGCAAGGTTTCCATGGGGCTACCTTACACAGCGGAGGCCGGATGGCGCTTCCGGCTGGGCGCGCTGGAATTTTTCGTTGCAGTCGACCGGGGCTCCGATAGGCTCGGCTGCTCAGGTCCACCGCACTCATCAGCGATCAAACGGAGAGCCCTGATGTCTGAACTAAGCCCCATGTCCGAATCGAGCACCGCCGAAGTCCGCCAACGCTTGTTGACCCTACTCGCCGAGCGCAGCTATCAGCGCCGGCGGGTGATCTTGGCGAGCGGCCGGGAGTCGGACTTCTATTTCGACAGCAAACAGACGGTGCTGGGAGCGGAAGGTGCCTGGTTGACCGGCAGGTTGTTCTACCGAGCCATCGCCGAGCTGCCGGAGTTCGAAGAACTCGACGCGGTGGGCGGAATGGAGCTGGGGTCGGTGCCCATCGCTTCGGCCATCGCGGTGGTGAGTCAGCTCGCTAGCCTTTCCGGGGCCGGTCGCACTCTCGATCAGCTCATCGTCCGTCGCGCTCCCAAACAGCACGGCACCCAGGCGGCGGTAGAGGGTTCGCCGCAGGTACCGGCGGGATCCAAGGTGGCGGTGGTGGAGGATGTGGTGACCACCGGCGGATCGTCCCTGCGGGCCGTGCGGCGGCTGCGGGAGGAAGGCTACGTGGTGGAGTCGCTGATCACCCTGATCGATCGCCAGGAGGGCGGCCGAGAGGCGATCGAGGCGGAGGATCTTCGGCTGGTGTCCCTGTTCACCAAGGAGAATTTCGAATAGACCACGGGCACCTCAAGTCAGTCGCCGCATCACTTCGAGGCACTGTTCTCGGTAGCCGCCGCCGAACAGGTTGAGATGGTTCAGCAGGTGGTAGAGCTGGAAGAGGTCTTTTCTTTCCCGCTGGCCGGGCGGTAGCGGCCAGGACTCACCGTAGGCGGCGAAGAAGGTTTCCGGAAAGCCTCCGAACAGTTTGGCCATGGCGAGGTCCGCTTCTCGGTGCGCATAGTGGGCGGCGGGATCGATCCAGCGCACCTCACCCTCTTCATCGGACAGCACGTTGCCGCTCCACAGGTCGCCGTGCAGCAGGCAGGGCGGTTCGCCGGCCAGGTCCAGCAGCGAATCCAAGCGGGCCAGAAGCGAATCGCCTAGGCGGTTCAAGGCATCGTCGGCGTGACCGTTGCGTCGCGCCAGGTCGAGCTGAAAGGCCAGCCGGTGGCGGCGAAAGAACTCGGCGCCGTCGGCGCTCCAGCCGTTCGGTTGCGGCGTCCGGCCGAGATAGTTGTCGTGGTCGAAGCCGAAACGTTCGCCGCGGGAGGCGCGATGGTGTTCCGCCAGGCGGCGACCGAAGGATTCCCAGGCGGACGGATGGGAGGCGCCGCGGGAGATCTCCTCCAGGATCAGGAATCGCGTGTCGCCGCTCGCTCCCGGCAGCACGATGGACGGGCCGCGCACCCGGCCGATTCCTTCCAGGGCGCCCAGTCCCTCGGCCTCACGCTCGAAGACGTCCGTCGGCGGCGCGTGCTGGGTTTTCAAGAAGAATCGCTGGCCGTCGGCCAGCACCAGCGTCGAGCCGCGCACCGATGCGATGCGCGCGGCGGCGCCGAGGGCTTCCTGCAGGCGGTTCTCCAGCGACTGCCGCAGAACCGGGGTCACGTTGACTCGGCGGCGGGAAACGCCGGCCGATCCGCAGCGCCGTGGCCGGCGCCCGAGAGCACCGAATCGAGGAGCGCCGGCCCGGCCTGTTCGATCAGGTCCAGGACCTCTTCGAAACCCTGGGCGCCACCGTAGTAGGGATCCGGCACGTCTTTTGGCGAGCCCGCCGGCAGGAAGTCGGACAGCAGGCGGAGTGCAGCCCGCCCTTCGATGCCGAGTTCGTGCAGGTCTTCGAGATTGTCGCGATCCATCGCGACGATCAGATCGAAGTTGTCGAAGTCTTCCGGTTCCACCTTGCGGGCGCGGCTGGTGAGGGTATAGCCGCGCTCCTCCGCCGCCTGACGCATGCGCGGATCGGCTTCCTCCCCCTGGTGATAGGCGATGGTGCCGGCGGAATCTACCTCCACCAGGGCCTCCAGGCCGCGCTCGTCGATCAGGCGCTCGAGCACGCCTTCGGCCGTCGGCGAGCGGCAGATGTTGCCCATGCAGACGAAAAGAATGCGGGACGGGGGGGTTTGAGAATTCATCGCAGATCCGCGGTCGGCGGGCTCCGGGGAGGGAGACCGGTGGATCTTATCTAGGGTCGGTGGCGCCTGTCATCTTTCTGAGTCAACCGGTTCCGGTGCAGGCGGCGCAACGGCCGTAGAGGATGATCTCGTGATCTTCCGTTCGGAAGCCGGCCGGCGCCAGCCCGGCGACTTCGCCGGGGCAGTCGTCCACCTCATAGACCCGGTCGCAGGCGCGGCAGTGGAAATGATGGTGGTGGTCTTTGCCGGTCAGCTCATAGCGGCTGGGGCCGCCGGGCAGGTCGACGGTGCGCAGCCAACCTTTCTCGACCAGCGACTTGAGGGCGCGGTAGACGGTGGCGATCCCCAGTCCCGGGGCTCCGTCTTCGGCCAGGTCCAGAATTTCCTGCGGACTCAGCGGCCGGTTGGCCTGTTCGAGGGCCCGGCGGATCGCCGCGCGCTGATTGGTGCGCCGTTGCATGATCGGGAGGGATGATAACGGGGTTTCTATTTCACCGCGAGCGGTGTCTGAGAAAGGGCGAGCACGAGAGTCGCTAAACTAGCGACCATGAGAGTTCTTCCCCTGCGTCGCTCCGTTCTCACCTTGTTGACCCTGTTCGTTGTCTTCGCCGCCTGCCAGACGGCCGGTCCGGATTCGTCGGATCGCCCGCCCAAGGCGGAGGAGGAGGCTCCCGTGCTCGGACCGCAGTCCTGGCAGGATCTCGATCCCTTGATCGATAAGCGGAAATACAGCGAGGCCGGGCGCCTAGCGGAGCGGCTTCTGGCGGCGACTCGGGCGGCGGGCGACGAGGAGGGTTGGACCCGGGCCCTGCTCATCTCGGCCCGCCTCGCCCGCGCCCGCGGGGAGATGGACGGGGCGGTCACTCTGCTGCGCGAGGAGGAATGGCCGACGGCTCCCGCTTCACAGTTGTTGCTGGGACTGGTGTACGGCGATGCTCTCGTCCAGTACCAGAGGAACTACGGCTGGGAGATCGCCCAGCGCGAACGGGTGGGTCCGCGGCACGAAATTCCCCTCGACCGGTGGACCGAGAAACAACTGATCGCGGAGGCTCACGAAGCCTTCGGCCGGGCCTGGGCGATGCGCGATGGGTGGGGCGCCGAGGGTCTCGGTGATCTGGCCGAGCACTTCGAAGCGGGCACCTACCCGGAGCGCATCCGCGGCACTCTGCGGGATACGGTGAGCTACCTGTGGACCGACCTGCTGGCGGACTCGTCCCTGTGGTCCGTGGGAGAGTCGAACGCCCTCTACCGATTCGACCTCGATTTTGCCCTTGGCGAGCCGGCGCCTCGTCTGGATTCGCTGCCGGAGGACGGGCATCCGCTGCTGAAGATGGCGGCGGTTCTACGGGATCTCGAACGTTGGCACACCCAGGGTGAGCGCCCCGAGGCCGCTTTCGAGGCCCGGCTGGTGTTGCTGGACTCTCTTCGCCAGGCACTCGACCAGGAGGCGGCGAGGCAGACCCTCGAGGTCGATCTACAACGCGCCCTCGATGAACTGGGCGCCGAGTGGCCGTGGTGGTCGATGGGGATGGCCACCCGCGCCGAGTGGGTGCGGTCGGGCGAACAGCCGAACGCTCGGACAGAAGCGCGTGCTCTCGCCCTCGAGGCGGTCACCGTCCATCCGAAGAGCCTCGGAGGCCAGCGCGGACGCTCCATCGCCGAGAGCATTGAGGCTCCGGCCTACCAGATGAACGCCATGGCGGCGGATGCTCTGGGGCAGCGCTCGGTGCGGGTGCTCCACAAGAATCTGCCGCGACTCTATTTCCGCGCCTATCGTCTGGATGTGGACCAACGCCTGAGAAAGATGGGCTTGGACGATGAGGTTCGGTCCGGCAACGGCTATCCGAGATTCAACCTTTCGAGCGCCGAGATCGAGAGAGTCCTCGCTCGGAGAACCCCTGCCGCTGCCTGGGGTCTCGAACTGCCGGCGACGCCGGATTTTCGCCGGCACGCGACCGATGTCACGCCACCGATGGAGGTTCCCGGCCTCTACCTGCTGGTGGCATCGGCGCGCGAAGACTTCCGCGAGAAAAAGAATCGGTTGGTCGGATTGACCCTCACCCTGGGCGACCTGGTGTTGCTGTCGCAGTGGAACGAAGGACGGCTGGAACTGACGACGCGGTCCGGCTCGACGGGCCAGCCGCGGCGGGGCGTGGAGGTCGCCCTCTTCCGCTGGGATTGGCGAGATCCGCTGAAGACGGTGGGTCGAGGAGCGACGGACGACCGGGGCCGAAAGCCGTTCTCGGTCGAAGAGCAGCGCGGGTTCTTGGCCGTTGCGCGGCACGGTGACGAAGTCGCCGTGCTGCAGGACACCGGTGACCGGTTCGACTCCGAAGAGAGGAGGGTGGAGCGAGGTCTGGTGTACACCGACCGGAGCGTGTACCGGCCGGGGCAGACGGTACGCTTCAAGGTGGTCGCCTACGGTGGAATGGCGAGCGCTGGGCGCTTCGAGGTGCTGCCGGAACGAACCGTTTCCGTCCGGTTGGTCGACGCCAACGGCGAGACCGCCGCCGAGACCGCCGCCACCACTAATGCCTTCGGTTCGATTGCCGGTGAGTTGGAGATTCCCGCCGGCCGACTGCTCGGTCTCTGGCGCCTGGAGACCTCGCTCGATGGTTCCGATCATCCGGTGCGGGTGGAGGAGTACAAACGGCCCACCTTCGAGGTGACCGTCCGCGCGCCGGAGGAGCCACCGCGGCTCAATCGCCGGACGGTGCTGCGCGGCGAGGCTCGCTACTACTTTGGTCTGCCGGTGAGCGGCGGCGAAGTGTCCTGGAGCGTGACCCGAGAACCGCAGTGGCGCCCTTGGATGCAGCGGGTCTTCTCGCCGGCTGACTGGAGCTCGCAGGTGGTGGCCTGGGGCGAGAGCATGGTGGAGGCAGACGGCACTTTCGGGATGGCCTTCACGCCCGAGGGCGACGAGTCCGCCGAAGGCATGGTCTACCGCTACCGGGTGGAGGCGGCGGTGACCGAGGCCGGCGGCGAAACACGCCGCGGGGAAAGGGTTTTCCATCTGGGGACGGCGGCGATCCAGGCGAGCCTGGAAGTCACCGGTGGTTTCCAGCGCTCCGAGACGCCCTTCGAAGTGGACGTTGTGCGCACGGACCTCGACGGCGCGCCGCGTGCCGGCCGCGGCACCTGGAGTTTGGTTTCACTGGAGCAGCCGGCCACGGCGCGGCTGCCTCACGAACGCCCGCTGGCAGCGGAGGGATTCCAAACCCCGGACGACTTGAAGCCGCCGCGCTACGCCGACGGTCTCGAACCGGCGCGCACCTTGGCCCGCTGGGGTGCCGGCCGAGAGATGTCTTCGGGGGAGCTGCACCATGGCGACAACGGCCGTTCGGTGGCTGAGATTCCGGCCCTGGCGCCCGGCGTCTACCGCTTGATCTACCGCACGGAAGATCCGTGGGGTCATTCCTTTGAGGCATCGCGAGATCTGGTCGTCGCCGGCCGCGGCGACCTGCCGCTGGCCTTGCCGCTCTTCCTGGCGGCGGAGCAGACATCGATCGAGGCGGGCGAAACGCTGCCGGTGTTGGTGCACTCGGCGTTTCCGGGGCAGGAGATGGAACTGGAAGTGAAGTTCCGGAATCGGGCCGAACGGCGGACCCTGATCGCCGGCGAGAGTCCCACCGTGGTCGAGATTTCGCTGCCTCCGGAGGCCCGAGGTGGAGTGGCCTTGAGCCTGCACGCGGTGCGCGACCACCACCTGCTGCGCCTGGACGAATCGGTTCTCGTACCGTGGTCCGATCGCGAGCTGCATCTGGAGCTGGAGACCTTCCGCGACCGGCTGCGGCCCGGCGACCGAGAGACCTGGACGGTGCGTTTGACCGGCGCCGACGGGCGCTTAGTGGAGGGCGAAGCGGCGGAGTTGCTGGCCTACATGTACGACCGCAGTCTTGATCTCTTCGCCCCCCATGAGCCGATGAATCCTCTGCTGCTCTACCCTCGGGATGTCTACGCGAGGGGTGTCGGCTCGAACCTCGGCCTGGCGCCTACCCTGTTGCGACGGGCAGAGAGCTTTGCACGCTCGCGCCGGCCGCCCCAGCTTCGCGCCGTGCAGTTGAAGCGCCTCGCCGGTTGGTATAGGCAGCAGTTCGCCGCCAGATCCTTATTTGAAGAGGTCACGGTGACCGACGACTTGGCCGAGGTCGGATTCGCCGAGGAACTGGTGGTCGCCTCGGCGGCATCGCCGCCGACGGAGCAAGACGGACGAGCGGTGTTCGAGGAAGGTCCGCTGGAGGTGGTGGGGTACGCCCCGGAGGTGTCGGTGACCACGGTCAGTGCCGCTGGTTCTTCTCGCCTCGAGGACATCGAGCCGCGCAGCAACTTCTCCGAAACCGCCTTCTGGCTCCCACAACTCACCATGACCTCCGATGGCGTCGCCGAGATCGCCGTCGAAGTGCCCGACTCGGTCACCGAGTGGCAGCTCTGGGTGCTGGCCTTGACCCGCGATCTGCGGGCCGGTTCGGTCTCCGCTCGTACCCGCACCATCAAGGAACTACAGATCCGCCCGGCGGTGCCGCGTTTCCTGCGCGAAGGCGACCGGGCGGTGCTCGAGGTGCTGGTGGACAACGCCGGCGAGGAGAGGCTGGACGGCGAAGTGCGAGTGGAGATGGTCGACGCTGAAAGCGGCGAACCGATCGCCGGTGATTTCCGCCTCAGGCCCAATCGCCGTCAGTTCCGGGTGGAGGCCGGTCGCAGCGAGCGCCTTTCGTTCCGGCTGGAGGCACCGGATGGCCTGGCGGCGAATGCCGCCCTGCGGGTCACCGGTCGGGCCGGCGACCTGACGGACGGGGAACTGCGCCCGCTACCGGTGCTGCCGGGCCGCATCCATCTGGCCGAAAGCCGCTTCGCCGCCCTCCAGGACGAGGAGCGCGAAGTGCTGCGCTTTCCGGAGCTAGCACGCGATACGGACGCCACCCGCCGCACCGAACAGCTCGTCGTGACGGTCGACGGCCAGCTCTTTTACTCCGCTTTGGCGGCGCTGCCGTATCTGGTGGACTACCCCTACGAATGCACCGAGCAGACCCTCAACCGCTTCCTCTCGACGGGCATTTTGACCAGCCTCTACCAGCGTTACCCGGTGGTGGCGTCCGCCGCCGAGGAGATGGCGGAGCGTGAAACCCGCCTCGCCCCTTGGGACGCCGACGATCCGAACCGCAAGCTGACCCTGGAAGAGACTCCGTGGCGGGCACCGGCGGCCGGCGGCCGGCAGGGGGCCGAGGAGCTGATTGCGGTGCTCGATCCCAAGATCTCCGAGGTGCAGCGGGAGGCCGCCCTGGCGCGGCTGCTGTCGTCGCAGTTCGAGAGCGGCGCCTTTCCCTGGTTTCCCGGCGGGCCGCCGTCGCCCTACATGACCCTCTACCTGATGCAGGGCTTCGCCCGCGCCGCCGAATTCGGCGTGCCGGTGCCGCGGGAGCCGGTGGAGTGGGGTTGGGGCTACCTGCGCCAGTACTACGACGATTTCCGAAAATCGTCCGACGACGAACCGGTCACGTGCTGCTGGGAGTCCTTTGCCTTCCTCGCCTACATTCTGTCGAGCTACCCGGACGAGAGCTACTACCGTTCGGCCTTCTCGGAGGAGGACGAACGGCGACTGCTGGAGGATCTCTTCGAGCATCGCCGGTTCCTCACCCTGCGCCCCAAGCTCTACCTGGCCCTGGCGCTCCACCGGGCCGGCCGGGTGGACGAAGCCCGCGGCCTGCTCGACGTGGTGCTCGACGCCGCCCGCAGCAGCGAGGACGCAGGCGTCTTTTTCGCGCCGGAGGACCGCGCCTGGCTGTGGTACCGGGACACCCTGGAGAATCACGCCTTCGTTCTGCGCGCTCTATCCGAAATGGCGCCGGAAGATCCGCGGCGCCACGGCCTGGTGCAGTGGCTGTTCCTCCAGCGCAAGCTCTCCCACTGGAAGTCCACCCGCGCTACCGCCGAGGCGCTCTATGCCCTGGCCTACTACCTCAACCAAGAGGATGCCCTAGCGGTGCGGGAGGAGATCTCCGTGCGGTTGGGCACTTTGGCCGAGACTTTCGTCTTCGAGGCGGATCGCTTCGAGGGGCCCTCCCGCCGGCTGATCGTGTCCGGAGACGAGGTGGAGCCGGAGATGGCGGAGATCGCCGTGCACAAGAAGTCGCCCGGACTGGCCTTCGCCTCTGCCACCTGGCACTTCTCCACGGAGCGTTTGCCAGAGGAGGCGCGGGGAGACCTGTTCGCAGTGGAGCGAGCCTTCTTCCGCCGCGTCTTGGACGACGGCGAGTGGACTCTCCAACCGCTTTCGCCGGGCGACCCCGTGGCGGTGGGAGACCAGGTGGAAGTGCAGCTCACGGTGCGCGCCTCGGCGCCGGCCGAGTACGTCCACCTGCGCGACCCGCGCGGTGCCGGATTCGAGCCCGAGTCGCTCACTTCCGGCTACCGCTGGGATCTCGGCATCGGTCGCTACGAGGAAGTGCGCGACAGCGGTGCCAACTTCTTTTTCGAAGATCTGCCGGCCGGCGAGTACCTGCTGAAGCACCGTCTGCGGGCCACCATGACCGGCACCTTCAAGGTGGCTCCGGCGACCCTGCAGTCGATGTATGCGCCGGAGTTCACCGCCTACTCGGCGGGACGGAAGGTCGAGGTGGAGCGGCTAGCCCCGTAGGTTCGCGAGGAGCTGGCCCATGCGAATGGGCGCGCCGGGCGTGATTGCCGGCGCCAGCTCCACCGCGCCGGGACCGAACAGAGCGATCACCGTGGAGCCCATGTTGAAGCGGCCCATCTCGGCGCCGAAATCGAGCCGCATGGCGGCGTCACGATAGTTCTTGCGGTGGGGCCGGGAGCGCGTCGGCGGGGTTTCGAGGCCGCCCCATACCGTCTCCACGGCGGAGACGAAGATCGCCCCCACCATCACCAGCGCCATCGGTCCGGCTTCGGTCTCGAAGATCGCCGCCAGCCGCTCGTTGCGGGCAAAGAGCCGCGGTACCGCCCGCGCCGTCGCGGGATTCACCGCCCACAGCCGCCCCGGCACCTGGACCGTCTCCACCAGCTCGCCGGCCAGCGGCATGTGAATGCGGTGGTAGTCCTTCGGCGACAGATACAGAGTGGCGAAGGTGCCGCCGGCAAAGGATCTTGCCCGCTCGGCGTCGCCGCCCAACAGCTCCGCTAGGGAGAAGTCCTTGCCCTTGGCCTGGAAAACCCGTCCATCCTGAATCTCTCCGGCCTGGCTCACCGCGCCGTCCACCGGGCACAACACCGCGCCTTCACCCGAGGCAAGGGGCCGCGCACCTCCGGTAAGCGCCCGGGTGAAGAAGGCGTTGAAGCTTTCGTAGCCCTCCGCCTCGGTCTTCACCGCCTCCGAGAGGTCCACCCGGTACAGCCGGCAGATGAGCCGGATCATGAAGTTCTTGAAGGGCCGAAATCGCCAGCGAGTGAAAGCCAGCACGATGCGCGACAGCCAATGCTGTGGCAGCGGCCACTGGATCAGGGCGAGCAGGCGATCGGCAAGGGAGGGCATGGCGGGGGAGGATAGCAGGGGCGGAATAGGTCGTCTCCGTTCCCCGTAAACTCTGGTGTCATCCCTGTCACGAAAGGAATCGCCATGGGCCTGCGCAGACTTCTGGTCGTTGTTCTTTTTCTCGCTCTTCTGATCGGAGTCGCTCTGGCCGTGCGGGCGGAGAAGTCCTACGTCATCGAGCATTACGACGTTCACCTGGAACTGCAAGAAGACGGTGCCTACGCGGTGCGCGAGACTCTGGAGTTCGATTTCCGCGGTGAGCCCTTCACCTTCGCCTATCGCGAGATCCGGATGGGCGGCATCGACCGCCTGGCGGGGCTTTCGGTGCAGAGCGCCGACGTCGAGATCCTGAAGGTGGACGAGAATTCCGGTTCCCGCCATTCGCTGCGCTGGGAGTTTCCGCCGCGCCTCGGTTCGACTCGCTTCGTGCTCGAGTACCAGGCTTTCGGCGCCCTCCTCGAGACCGAGGGCCGCAACCGCATCGACTGGGATGCCGTCGGCCGCAGTTGGAACGTTCCGATCGAGCAGCTCACGGTCTCCGTCGTGCTGCCCGAGGCCTTCGGGCTGAGCGGCAGCGACGTGACCTTCGAGCCACCGGACGAGGCCACCCTCCGCGCCGCCACCCGTGAAGGCTCCGCCACCGGTTGGGAGGTGCAGTTTCGGTATTGGGACCTGCCGCCGGAGACCGCCTACCGGGTGATCGTGGACTTTCCGCGGCGCCTCGCCGGGCGCACCCCGCCCGCCGGCTCGCCGCCGCCGGGACACATTCTGGGCAGTGCTCTCGCGCTGCTGGCGGGCCTGCTGCCGGGGCTCGCGACGCTCATCCGCCGGGCCAGAGGATCGTCCCTCGCGCCCGGCGGCGGCAGCGATCCGGAGGTGCCGCTGCACGAAGCTGCCGCGCTGCTTCATCCCCTCTCCGCCGTCGCCGAACGCGGCCTGGTGGCGACGGTGTTCGATCTCGCCCGCCGCGGGCACGTCGAGTTGGTGCGCCGGAAGGAGGGAGGCTCCTGGTACCACGGCACCAAGACCTACCTGGAGGCCACGCCGGGCGGCGGCGAGGGACCGCTCTCGCGCTTCGAACAGACCCTTCTCGGCCGCCTCCGGCAGCGCGAGTCGCTGCAGGAATTCGGCCGCAAGGACCGCGCCTTCCGCCGCCGTCAGGTGGCCGCCGTGCGGAAGGAGTTGATTGCCCGCGGCTGGCTCGAGCAGCGCTCGTCGCAGGCCCTACGCTCGCTCCTCCTCGGCCTTCTGGGGGTCGCTCTGGGGATGGTCACCATCGTGCTCCTCGGCGGCGCCGTCGGTTGGGCGTTGGGTGGCCTGATGGCGGGCCTCGCCGGCGGCTGGCTGATGGTCTCCGTCCGCTTCCTGCCGGCGACTCCCGAGGGTGCGCGGCGCCGGACGGCGATCAAGGCATGGATCGAGCGCCTGCACGACGAGGTCAAGGGTCACCTGGAACTCGGCGACGAATCGCGCGCCGCCGAACGTTGGCTGGACTACCTGCCGTGGCTGACCTTGAAACCACAGCCGGGGTTGTTGTCGAAAATGGTGCGCGAGCTCAAGAAGAGCGAAGCGGAGCTGGAGCTGCCCGGTTGGGCGCGGGACGAAACCAAGCGCCGCCGGACCCGTGCGGCGGCGGCCTTCATCGCCTTCGAGCCCTACCTGGTCGCCTGCCGGTCCACCGCCGGGGCGGTGGCGCCAGGGAGCGGCTCGTCGTCCTCCGGCGGGGCCGGGGCGGGCGCCGGCGGAGGCGCCGGGGGTGGTGGTGGCGGAGCTGGTTAGGGCTACAACTCGGCTACGCTGGCCGATGGCGTGCCCTCGCCGAGGGTCGGAAAGGCGTGGCGGCGGTCGAAGGCGCCGTCCGCAGTGAGCCGGAAGTCCGCTAGCTGGAGGCGGCAAGGAACGCTCGCCTTGACCGGAGTGACGATCGCCACTCGATCCGGGTGCACTTCTTCGATGCGGCCGAGGCCAAGACAGTAGCCCTCACCGTCGACCAGTCCCACCGCCGTGCCGGCGGCGGCCGAACCGTCCGCCGGCAGCCAGCCGCGGGCGGACAGAGCGCGCAGCGGGAAAACCCGCCGGTCGGCGTTAAAGAAATGGGCTCGCAGGCGTCCGTCCTGGCGGTCGATCCGCTCTTCGCGGCTCCAGCGCCGCGCGTTGGGCGACGCCGGCAGGCGGTAGAGGCGTGCCGCTTCGTCGAACACTGCCAGAAAGGACTCGCATTCGTTCGCCCGCTGCAGCGCGACGATCTGATTCGCTGCCAGGGCGCGGTGCGCCTGCACCACCAGTTCCCGCGCCCCAGCGCCGGTAAGCGGCGGTAGGTCCACGATCACCGTCCGGGCGCCGGCCTGCCGGACTCTCCGCTCGAGCTGGATCAAACCCGCCAGGACCGGTGCTCGCCGATGGACGGAAGCGGTGGCGCCCACGAAGACCGAGGCGCAGGGGGCGACCCACGGGTTGGTGAGGGCCGCTCCCAGGCAGCCCGGCACGCCGATCGCTGGCATCGCGATGTTGCCGTCGACCAGCGCCGTTCGATCGTTGCCGCGACGCAGTTGATTGAGCAAATGGCGGGCAAAAGACGTTTTGCCGGTGCCCGAACTGCCGATGACGAGGATCACGCCCCGTTCGAGCCGAGCGAGGACTTCGTGCCACTGGGGCGAAGGCAGAATGGAGGACAACGGCGCCATGGCTCGAACGATAACAGCCCCCAGCGGCACATTCTTGGCGCGGCAGAAGGGGTGCGAAACGGTCTGTCGGTGGCCCTGCTACTATGGTCAAGAATGCATATTGGAGATGACGATGTGAGGCGGCCTTCTGCGCGCCTCTGGGGTTGCATCTCCCCCTCCATTGGAGACGACCCATGAAATCCGACGATACGCAGCGCGATATCAAGCGCCGCGATTTCTTGAAGATGGGACTGGGCAGTGCCGCCGCTTTCACTCTGGGTGGCTTGGTGTTGCCGGTCCGCAGGACCTTTGCCGGTGGCGTGACGGTCAACGTGACGCTGGTGGCGGAGTCCTACACGAAGACCCTGGTCGACGGTTCCTCGGTCACCGCCTGGCGCTTCCGCAACCCTGCCGGTGGCGGACCCGGAGGGCTCGATTCGGGTTTGGTGATCAACAGCGACGACACCCTCAACGTCACCGTCACCAACAATCTCGATCGGCCGATCAATTTCGTCGTACCGGGCCTGTTGACCGGTACCGCAACGGTGGCGATGGGCGCTTCGCGGCTCTACTCCATCTCGTCCCCGGCCGCCGGCAGCTACCTCTACCGGGACGACACGACCGCCGGCATCGCCACCGCCATGGGCCTTGCCGGGCCGCTGGTGGTGATGCCCGCCGGCGCCGGTGACCGCCTCTATCCGGGCGGCCCGACCTTCGATCGCCAGTACACGCTATTTCTCCAGGAAATCGACGATCGGTTGAACTCTGCGATTGCCGGTGGCGGCAGCTACGACCTGGCGAACTATGAGCCGAACTACTACTTCCTGAACGGCCTCAGCCATCCCGGCACCAAGGGCGATGCGGACACCCGAATCGTCATGTCGAATGGCGAGGATGTCGCCATTCGAATGATCAACGGCGGCACTATCGTGTCGCCAATGCACTACCACGGCTACCACGTCGACGTGGCGACCCGCGACCGGGTGGTGGAAACGGCGGTGGTGGCAAAGGACACGGTGCTGGTGCGGGTGGACGAGTGCGTCGACGTGATCCTGCAGGTCGATCAGGTCGGCATGTATCCGCTGCACACTCACTATGTACCGGGAGTGACCGCCAACGGGGTGTACGTCAACCCCTTCGGCGGCGCCCTGACGATGCTGGAGGCCACCTGATGCGCACCTTTACTTTTCTCGGACCGGACACCGTGTCGGTGGTCGTGGCGATGAACGGCAGCCAGCAGATGGCCGACGGCACCAACATCGGCACCTGGTACTTCCGCGAGGGGACCGGCCTCGGCTTCAACGGCGACCGCACCATTCCGAGTCCGGTGATCGAACTCACCGAAGGCCAGAACGCTGCCATCACCCTGACCTCCAACCGCCCGCACTCGATCCATCTGCACGGGCTGGACGTCAACCAGGCGAACGACGGCGTGCCCACCACTTCCGGCTACGTGGCGACCTCGGTGCCGATGGACGGCTTCGGACGGGTGCAGGGCTACACCCGCCTGAATTCGCCCTTCACCTATGCCTTCGTGGCGCCGCAGGCCGGTAGCTACATGTACCACTGCCACATCGACACCGCCCTCCACATGGAGCGCGGTATGGCGGGCATGATCATCGTCCGTCCACCGGACGGCAACACCGAAGAGGTATGGGCCGGCGGACCGACCTTCGACAAGGAGTACATCTGGCACCTGCACACCATCGACAGCTCCTGGCACACGGTGCAGGTGAGCGACACCACCCTCAACCGCTACCGGCCGGACTATTTTCTGATCAACGGCAAGAACGGCTCGCAGATCGACACCGACCCGGCGACGGCGATCACCGCGGCGGCCGGCGATCGGGTGCTGATCCGGGCGATCAACGTCGGCTATCAGCCGGCGCTGGTCAAGTTCGGTGGCCTGTCCTTCGACGTGGTGTCGAGCGACGGTCGGCCGCTGGCGTCGACCCTCACCGCATTGACGGAGCTGTGGGTGACCTCCGGCGAGCGCTACGACATCATCTTGACCATGCCGGCGGCGACCGACGTCACCGCCTCCGTCGAGTACTGGAATGTCCGGATGGCTGCGATCCTCGGCACCGCCACGGCGCCGGTGGTGGAGGATCCGACCCTGTTCGCCGATGGATTCGAGAGCGGCGACACCACCCGCTGGTCAAACAGCGTGGAGTGAGGAGCTGCCATGCAGACTGTGGGCCTTGCGGGAAGCGTTTTGATGATCGGCCTGGCCTGGATGACGTCGGCCGCCGTCGATGCCGAAGCACGCCAGGTGGACGACTCGGCCTGGGAAACCCTCGTGCCCAACGCGCGGCGTCCGGCGCCGCAGGTAGTCTCCGGCGGCCAGCCTTCGGCGGAGCAGCTCAAGTCGGCGCGGGAAGCGGGTTTTCGTACCGTCATCAACCTGCGCGGCGAGGGCGAGCCGGGCGCCAAGGGCCAGGAGATCGAGGCCCTGGGCATGGAATACCGGGCTTTCCCGATTGCCAGCGCCGAAGACTTGAACGAGGAGAACGCCCGCGCCTTCTCCGCCCTGCTCGCGGACGCCGACGGTCCGGTGCTGCTGCATTGCGGTAGCGGCAACCGGGTGGGGGCATTGTTTGCTCTGTCGGCCTTCTACGTCGATGGAGCGACTCCCGAAGAGGCGCTCGAAAAAGGGCTCGCTTCCGGCTTGACCGGCCTGGAGCCGGTGGTGCGCCAGCGGTTGGGCGTGCCGGGAGAGTAGCGTCGTCGGTTCTTAGATCAGGGAACCGCCGCGTCCCAGGCTGTGGTAGTGCCGGCCTCGAAGCCATCGGTGAAAATCATCGTCCCGGCGGCGCCCTCGTAGGCTCCGATGTCGTAGGTGGCGCCCTGCGGCCGGGGGGTCCCGAGGATGTCCGTCGGCACCTGCGCCACCGGGTTGCCGGCGTCGAGAAGTGCGCTGGCCGAGGCGGGGCGGTAGTCATCGCCGGGGAAGTCTTCGAACCAATCTAGCGGTTCGCCAGCGAGGGAGTTGGCGTCCTGCCCGGTGGCCGTCCGCCACTCGGCGAGGGTGAGGACGCTGTTGCCGTCGTCGGTGGTGAAGCGGTTTTCTACCGCGTTGTGATCGCTGACGAAGCCGGTGAGGGAGTCGGCGGAAACGCTCATCGCGCCGCGAAAGGAGTGGGCGCTGTAGAACACGTTGTTGCGCACCTCGTTGCCGGTCGAAGCGTTTTGGATGTTGAGCCCCCAGCGGCCGTCCGAGGCCACCACGACGGTGTTGTTGTAGACCCGGTTGTTGATGGACGGCGCGCCGCCGTCGATGCGGTAGAGGGAAATGCCGCTGGCGTGGGTGTCGTAGATCAGGTTGTTGGCGATCCGCGAGAACTGCACGCCGTCGCAGTTGATACCGGAGCCGCCGGCCTCGCCGTTGTCGAAGATGACATTGTTCTCGACGATCGCCTGGCTGATCACTCCGTCGCCGCCGAGTGAAGCGTCGCCGTTCATGTGGATGCCGTTGGCGTTGTTGCCGTGGATGAGATTGCCACGGATCACCGGTCGGTCGCCGCTGTTCGAGACGTAGATGCCGTGCTCGATGACGCTGTTGGTGGTGACGTTGCCTTCGATGGTGAGGTCGTCGCAAAAGCCGGTGAGAATCCCCCAGCGGCCGTTGCCGTCGGCCCGGTTGTTGCGCAGGGTGACGTTCTCGCACAGCACCGCCCGAATGCCGGCGCGGGTACGGCCGTCCACCCGGAAGCCCTCGATCACCAGATGCGAAGCGCCCTCGATGTTGATGCCGTCCGGCGTCGACGCATTGTCCGAGACGATCGACGGCTCTTCCCCCGGAAAGGCCCGCCAGAGGATCGGCTGCACCGCCGTGCCGGAAGTGGTGAGCTGCGCCCCGGCATGGTTCCCGCCGCGCACCAGTACCGTGTCGCCGGGGGACACCTGGCTATCGGCATGCTCCAAGGTCGCCCAGGGGGAGGCGACAGTGCCCGGATTGGCGTCGTTGCCGGCGGGTGGGGGAGCGACGTAGAAGGTGTCGGCGGAGGCGGGGAATGCGCACAGGAGAAAAGAGCTTGCAACCCAGGCTAGTAGTTTCATAGCGGTGAGTCTATGAGATCCGTCGAAGACCCACCCTCAAATGCGAATCAAGGGCACGTCGTAGCTTGCAAGGGTGCGGTCGTGGGTTACCAGCGTGAAGCCTTCGACCTGAGCTTGGGCGACGAGCAGACGGTCGAAGGGGTCGCTGTGGTGAGGCGGTAACTCCCCGACCTTCTCGGCGTGGTCGAAATGGATGGGGAGAGCATTGAAGCCGCTATCCCTAATCCCCTCTTCGAAAGGCTCGGGTATGCGAAGGCGACCGATCGCGCGCTTGATCGCAGCTTCCCAAGCGGAGGCTGCGCTGACGAAGACCGCGTTGGCCGTACCAATGGCGTCCAGGCCCTCCTGGCCCAGTCTCGCGTCGTTGCTTCTCCACCAGAGGAAAACGTGAGTGTCGAGAAGGAGCCTAGTCGTTCGGGTCATTGCGACCCTCGAACGCTGCTAGCAGGTCGTCCGGAAGAGGAGCATCGAAGTCGTCCGAGATCCAGACCTGTCCTTCCCAGCCACCCGGTTTGCGCGGCAAGCTCTCGGTACGAAAGGGACTCAGCTTCGCCAGTGGCACTCCCGATTTGGCGATGATGATCTCTTCTCCCCGGGCTGCTCGATCTACCAGCTTGGACAGAGATGTCTTGGCTTCATAGAGATTGAAGACTGCTTTGGACATTTTCACGCGCTCCTCGCCTTGGTCTCAGCCTGCTTGACTAACCTTGACCAAAAAAATTGTATCCCAAGTCGATTCCGCCGTCCGATAGGATCCCCGTCCCATGAGCGCGATACTCGAAGATCTCATCCAGCTCCTCACTCTGGAGCGACTCGATACCAATCTCTTTCGCGGCCAGAGCCGGGACATCGGCACCAACCGGGTGTTCGGCGGGCAGGTGCTCGGTCAGGCGCTGGCGGCGGCGAACAATACGGTGGAGGGGCGGGTGGTGCATTCGCTCCACGCCTATTTCCTGCGCAAGGGCGACCAGGAAGCCCCAATCATCTACGAGGTGGACCGCCAGCGCGACGGCCGCAGCTTCACCAGCCGGCGGGTGGTGGCGATCCAGCACGGCCATCCGATCTTGAACATGGCGGCTTCCTTCCAGGTACCGGAGGACGGGCTGGAGCACCAGTCGACCATGCCCCAGGTGCCGCCGCCGGAGAAGCTGAAGGACGTCACCGACCACCGACGCCAGCTCCAGGACCGCCTGCCGGATACGAAGCTACCGCGCTATCTGCTGCACGATCGGCCCTTCGAGTTCCGGCCGGTGCAGCTCCCGCAGTTCATCGATCCGGAGCCGCGAGAACCGAGGGCGAGCATTTGGTTCAAGACCACCGGGCCGATGCCCGATGACGAACATCTCCACCGGGCGATGTTGGCCTATGTCTCCGACTACTACTTGATCGGCACCGCCACTCGGCCCCACGGCACGTCGGTGTTCGATCCGCGCCTACAGCTCGCCAGCCTGGATCACGCCCTGTGGTTCCAGCGCCCGTTCCGGCTCGATGAATGGCTGCTGTACTCCATCGTCAGTCCGAGCGCATCCGGCGGCCGGGGCGTTTCCCGCGGCGAAATCTTCCGCCGCGACGGCGCGCTGGTGGCGGTGGTGGCCCAGGAGGGCGTGATGCGCCTGTGGCCGAAAAAAGACAGTTGAAGAAGAATGGGCAGGGTACTGAAGAACTCTGTAGGCTCCTTCAGTACCCTGCTCCGAGCCCGAAGGGCGAGGCGGCGGCGTAAGCCGCCGAAGATGGGGTGAGCCTGAAAAGACTTGACTTTTCGGGCGAGGGGGGCGCCTAGCCCCCCTGGAAAGAAAAGCTGGTAGGGAAGCTGAGATCATAGGCCGAAGGCCTATTTCAGCGACCTGCCAGCTCGGCCATCAGCCGCCGGGTCCGCTCCTCCCACGAGTCGCCGTAAGCCGCCGCCAGCGGCGTGATGCCGTCCGCCAGAAAGGTGGTGCGGTCGAAGTCTTCGCCGAAGGCTCGGCCGACGCGGTAGGCGCCGCGGCGACCCAGCTCGACATCGAGCCAGCGCGGCAGCAGGCGGTCCGGGTCCCGTTCGATCCACTGCGCCGTGCGCGGCGCGGTGTAGAGACTGCCTTCGCCGATGGACTCTCCGGTAGCGAAGTCGTACAGCGGTTCGACCCGTCGCTGGTAGTAGCGTTCGCGGTGGTCGAGGCGCTCGAGTTCGCCGGCGTCCACCTCGAAGGCCAGAGCGTTGAAGTGGTGTCCCTCCGCCGGTTCGACGTTCATCGCGCCGGCTTCGATGCCCGCCTTGCCGAGTTCGCAACTGGCCTGGTAGTGGTCCGGCCGCAGGTTGAAGAGCCGGCGGTAGTCGCGCACGGTCACCGGCCGGGCGACCTTGGTCCCCGCGCGGTCGGCGCCGATGGTGTCGCCCAGAGAACCCTGGTCGAGGAGGGTGCCGTAGCCCACCAGCAGGACGCGGCTCATTCTTCGGCGGCCCCCCGGGCGATGGCGATTCTGCGCACCGCCTCCATCGCATCGGGGCGCTTCCAGCCCACCACCTCGGCTTGGGCAGCGCTCCACGCTCGGTCGCCGATCTCGCCGCGAACTGCCATCAGCCGAGCCTCCATGGTGTCTTTGTCGGTCGGTCGCTGCGAGACCTCCATCGCCTCTCGTCGTCGCTCGGCGAAGGCCGAAAGGCGCGCGGCGGCCAGGCCATCGCCACCCAGGGCGGCGATCTCGGCGGCGATTTCCCAGCAGCGGAGAATCGAAGCTTGGTCATCGACCTCGTCGTAGAGCCGAATCGCTTCGCGCAGTGTGTCGCGGCTGGCGAGCAGGTCGCGGGTCATCAGATGGGCCCGGGCGATGCCCAACAAGCTGTTGGCGACGTTTCGACGATCGCCCACCAGCAGGCGCCGCTCCCGTGCCTTCTCGAAATAGACCTTGGCTTCGTCCGGCTCGTCCTCTTCGAGGGCGAGATTGCCCAGGCCGATCAGGGGAAAACCACTCTCCCACAGGTTTCCGGCGGCCTCGAATCCGGCGACGCTGTCCTTGAGCAGGGCGCGCGCCTCGGGAATGCGCTTGCGGTACAGCTCGGTTTTTCCGAGGTTGTTGCACGCCACCGCCACCAGGCGGTCATCTCCGGCCTCTTGCGCCAAACGGTGGCCTTCGCGGAAGTAGTCCATCGCCTTGTCCGGGTCCCCGTGCATGAACAGGAGGCCGACGTCGCCGAGGGCGTTGGCCAGACGGTCCGGTCGACCGAGACGCCGTTCGAAGCCGAGCACCCGGTAGAAGCAGCGACTCGCTTCGGCGACGTCGCCCTGGCGATAGGCCAGCAGCCCGAGCCCGCTGAGCACCGAAGAGTGCAGTTCGTCCGCCACCCGGTCGTCCGCCTGCAGGGTCGCGGGGTCCGTTCGCGTCTCTTCCGGCACCAGGCGGGTGAGGCGGTCTCTCCCCTCGTGAAAGAAGCCGCGCATCTCCCAGAAGCGCCACATCGCAATGCCGAGCCGGTAGGCCGTTTCGCGATCGCCGGCGGCGCGCAAAGCGGCTCGTAGATTGGGGTGCTCCTGCTCCAGGAGCTGGAGGCGCTCCTTTTGGCCGGTGGCGAGCATCTCGCGGTTGGCCGCTTCCGCGATGTCGAGAAAGTAGGTCGCGTGGCGGCCTCGCACCGTCGGCTCCTCCCCCGCATTCTGGAGTTGGCGCTCGGCGTACTGGCGCACGATCTCCAGGAAGTGGAAACGCTCATTGCCGTCCTTCTCAAGCAGGGACTTGTGGACCAGATCCTCGAAGGCTTCGAGGATGTCGTCGAGTCCCTCGCCGGCCGGTGGATGGTCTTTGCAGATCGCTTCCGCTGCCTCAAAGCTGAAGGAGCCGCGAAAGGCCGCGATGCGTCGGAACAGTCGCCTCGCCGGCGGCGTCAGCAGATCGTGGCTCCAGTCGAGGGTGGCGTCCAGGGTGATGTGATGGGGGTTTTCGGCGGCCTGGGGACTCTGCCGCAGAAAACTCGCATCGTCCAGGCGATCGGCGACGCTTTGGACGGACAGCGGCGAAACCCGCGCGGCGGCCAGTTCGAGGGCGAGGGGGATGCCTTCCAGGCGCCGGCAAATGCGCGCTAAGGCGCCGGCATTCGAGGGATTCAGCCGGAAGGATTCATCGCTCCGCTGGACGCGGTCGACGAAAAGTTGAACCGCCGGCACACGAATCAGCTCCAGCGGCGGCAGGCCGGTATGGCGAGGCACCTCGAGCGGCGCCAGGCCGAGCATCACTTCGCGCTTGCCCAGGTTCAGAGGCTCGCGGCTGGTGGCGAGGAAGCGGACTTCCGGGCATTCGTCGAGGAGGTAGCGCAAAAGCTGGGCACAGGCCGAGATCAGGTGTTCACAGTTGTCGAGGACGATCAGTAGCTGCTTCTTGCGAAGCTGCTCGGCCAGGGCGCGGGTCGGCGGCTTTTCCGCTTGCTCGCGAATCGACAGGGTCTTCGCCACCGTCTGGGGCACTAGCGCCGCCTCCACCACCGGTGCCAGGGAAACGAGCCATACCCCGTCCCGAAAGGACTCCAACTGGCGACGGGCGACTTCGAGGGCCAGGGAGGTCTTGCCGAGGCCGGCGAATGCCGCCAGGGTCACCAGGCGATGGCCGCCCAGCGCCTTCTCGACTCGCTCGATGTCGCCGCCGCGGCCGACCAGGGGCTCGTGCTCTGCGGGCAGGTTGTGAAGAGGTTCTTCCGTCCTATCCGCTGCCGGGGCAGTGGGGATTGCTGTGGGGGAGCCGAGGGGTGGTTTCTCAATCGCCGGCTGGCCGAGCAGGTGTAGGCAGAGTAGGTCGAAGCTCTCCGCTTCGCTGACGTTGAAGTAGGTGAAGGAGCGCAGCGGCAGAGCGATGAGTTCGGCGTGGTCGCGGTCGAAGATGATCGGCACGAGCTTGCGATTGCGCCCCGCCGATTCGAAGAACACCTGACTGAGCATGAGGGCCTCGGACCGGGAGCCGAGGCGCTTGGATCCGTCTTCGATCTCTTCGCCCTTGAACGCTTTGGAGTAGGTGGGATCGAAAACGAGAAGCACGAAATCGGCTTGTTCGATCTGCTGGCGAGACCACTCCTGCCAGCCTCGCTCCGGACCGATCACGTACTGATCGATGTCGGAGTCGATGCCCCGCTCCAGCAGGCGACCGGAGAGATCCTTCACCCGCGCTTTGTGCTCGGGAGAACTCTGGCTGTAGCTGATGAAGACCTTGGGTGGCCGTCCTGTCGGGGAAGAAATGCTCATCGTCGCCTGGCTGGTTGTGAAAGCCGCACCGACCGAGGTGCCCTTGGGCCTCCTCTGCTCCTGCCAACGGTGATTGAAAAGTCCGGCCCTCAGGATAACAACGAAAAGCTCTCAGAACTGTCCAGACGGTTCAGGGTCCTTGTCCTCGCAGGGAGGCCGTGAGCCATCAGAAGAGTTCCAGTTGCCGGTCGTCGCCGATCACCTTGGCGAAGTCGAGTTGGAGGATCGCCAACACCGGTTCGGCAATGGGGCGGATCTGCTTTTGTACGTAGTGCTCGTAATCGAGTGCGCCGCGCCAGCCCGCTGCCGGCTCGGCGCCCCCCGGGGTGATGACATAGCGGATGATCCGCGGTGTCTTGCCGGGCATCTTGCGGGCGGCGGCAACGTGCGGCGGAGTGGTGGCGGTGTACTCCTCTGGCCGCTTGCGCAGCGCTTTGCGGTAGATCAGAGCACCATCGTGTTGCCCGTCCCGCAGCTCGGTGACCACCTGATGCAGGTAGTCTTCCACCGGACGCTCGTGAAATAGCCGTTCGTAGAGTTCCCGCTGCACCGTGCGGGCGAGATCCGTCCAGTCTCGGCGGACCGCTTCGAGGCCAGTGAAGATCACCTTTGGCCCGTCTCCCTCGTCCACCAGGCCGGCGTAGCGCTTGCGGGCACCGCCGGTGCCGTGGCGAACCGGCGCCAACAGCAGTTTCAGGTACAGCCGTTCGAATTCCAGCTCCAAGCGGCTCTCGACCTTCCATTTCGCGCCGATGTGGTCGGCGAGATCTTCGTTCAGCCGCCGCACCAGATCTTCGCCCAAGTCCCTGGCACCGGACGCGTCGGCGGCTCCGGAAGCGACGAACAGGCTGTCCGTGTCGCCGTAGAGCACGCGGTGGCCGTAGCCCTCGATGCGCTTCTTGGACCACATCAGCAGCTCCCGCCCGAAGCCGGTGATGGCGTTGGCGACCGGCGGGTTGTAGAAGCGGCAGGCGGAGGTGCCGAGCACGCCATAGAACGAGTTCATCAGGATCTTGATGGCGAAGGAGGCCACCTTGTCGCCGGCCGCCTTGGCCGCCTCGCGGCGCGGAAATAGGGTGTCGAGAAGCGCCGGCAGGATGCCCGGCCGGCGGCTGAAGGCGGCGCCGTTGGGTGCCCGGATCGGGTCGCCGTCGTCCTCCCGGGCGGCGCGGTAGTAGCCGAGGGGGTCGATCTGGAAGGTGCGAATCAAGCTCGGATAGAGGCTCTTGAAGTCGAACACCAGCACGTGTTCCCACAGCCCCGTGTCCGGTTCGAGGACCGCACCGCCGTAGTTGGACTCGGCGCTGTCGGTGCCGCTTTGAGCGGCCTGGCGGCGGGCCGTGGCGACGGTCGGCGCCACGATGCCGAGGCGGTGCAGCTCCGAAAGATACAGCAGGTCGAAGGCGGCGATGGAGCCGGAGACCCGGTCCGGCGGCAGCCCGGTCAATAGGCTGCGCTCGCAGGCCAGCTCGACCAGTTGAAGTCGGTCGAGGATGTCGAGCACCAGCCGGGCGTCGAGGGCGTTGTAGGCGACGAAGTGCTCGCGATCCTCGCGGAACAACCGCTGGATTTCCTCTCCGCGGTGCGCGCCGGAGAGCAGCTTGCCCTCGCCGAGAACCTGGCGGGCGACGTGATCCAAGGAGTAGCTCTCCATCTTGACGAAGGCGCCGCGCAGCAGGCGAATCCCATCGAGCACCAAGCGTCCAGGGAGGGTGATCTGGTTGCCGCCGCTGCGCTGCGGACGGATCCGCATGGGGCCACCGCCGCGGCCGATATCCATCGCCACCCCTTCGCGCTCCGCCAGCCGGGCGAGCACCGGCAGATCGAACTCCACGATGTTCCAGCCGGTGAGGACGTCCGGGTCGAGGGCGACGAGGCGGTCCCGGAAGCCCTGGAGGAGTTCCTTCTGGCTGGCGAAGGGGATCGCCCCGTCGGGGCAGTCCATGCCCGGTGGAGTCCACAGCAGCACCTCCGAAACGTCCTCTCCTTCAAAGGCGACGGAGAGCAGCTCTTGGCCGCCCATATCCGTCTCGATATCGAAGGAGAGGACGGCGAGCTCCACGCCCCCTCCCGCCGCGACACTTTCCGCCGGTGCGATCTCCGGATCCTCGAACACCCGTCCCAGGCCGGGTTCCAGACGCGACGGTCCGCGCAGGGTGACGGCGCTCCGGATGCCGCGGCGCATCAGGTAGCGCACGGCGAAGCGCACGTCCGCCTCGTAGCAGGGGATACCGGCGCCGAACAGCCGGTCGCGCAGCGGCGGCGCATCTGGCGGCACGGCGAGATCGACCTTGGCGGCGGGCCGTCCGGCGAGGGTGACGCGTTGACTCGCCACGCTCGAAGCGCCCAGCGCCGCGGCTCGCTCGGCGTCCGCCGCTTCGATGTAGAAGGCCGGTGCTTCGCGATGGTCCCGCACCAGAAAGGGCTCGCCGTTGGCCAATTTTCCGAACAGCAACACCACCGGCCGGCCGCGCTCGATGCGGTAGGTGGGTTCGAGGATGAAGCCTCGGTAGGGGGCGGGCGGATCAGCCATCGCTCGGCAGCCTATCTCGGTCGCCTCCTTCCTTCCCTCGACCCCGGGACTTGACAAGGTCCACTGTCTTTAGTGTACTAGATCACATGGTACAGTTGGTGCAGCCGAACGGTGGAGCTTCCCGAACATGATTCAGATCGCCACCGGCGACGCGCGACCGGTCTTTCGTCAGATCGTCGACGGCCTGCGCATGAAAATCGCGACGGGCGAACTGCCGCCGGGCACCAAGCTGCCGAGCGTGCGGGGCCTGGCCCTGCAGCTCACCGTCAACGCCAACACCGTCGCCAAGGCCTACAGCGAATTGACCTCCGAGGGCCTGATCGAGGCCCGCCAGGGGGTCGGCGTGTTCGTCAGCGAGCCGCGGCAGCGGCTGAGCGACGACGAGCGGCGCCGCCGCCTCGACGAAGCTCTCAAACATTTCGTTAGCGCGGTGGCCGCCCTCGGCTACGAGCCGCAGGATCTGCTCGACCACCTGGCGCGTGAACTCGAACCTCTCGCTTCGAAGGAATAGGGACTGATGATCGGAACCACCCAACATCCGGTGTCCGCCGAGGAGGCTCCACGCCTCACGGCGGCGGCGGTTTCTCGACCGCAGGGTCGCTGGGCCCTGGAAACGGACTCCTTGACCAAGCGCTTCGGCCGCAAGATGGCTCTCGATTCCTTGACCTTGCGGATTGCCCGCGGCGGGGTCCACGCGCTGGTCGGCAGCAACGGCGCCGGCAAGTCCACCCTTTTCCGGCTGCTCCTCGGGCTGCTGCGCCCGACCGCCGGAGCCTGCTCGGTGTTGGGAACGGACTGCGCCAACCTTGCCCCGGAGGTGCGCGGCCGCATCGGTCTGGTGCACGAAGAGCACACCCTGCCCGGGTGGATGAGCATCGAACGGCTGAGGCTGATGCACCGGGATCTCTATCGGTGCTGGAACGAGAAGATCTACCGCGAGGTGCTCGGCCATTTCAACGTGCTGCCGGAGCAGCAGGTACGGCAGCTCTCCCGCGGCGAGCGGGCCGGGGTAAACCTGGCGCTGGCGCTGGCGCTGGCGCAATCGCCGCAGTTGCTGATGCTCGACGAGCCCACCCTCGGCCTGGACGTGGTCGCCAAACAGGCCTTCCTCGAAGCGCTGCTGTTCGCAGGGGAGGACCCCGGCCGCACCATCGTCTACTGCTCGCACCAGATGGACGAGATCGAGCGGGTGGCCGAGGATCTGGTGATCCTCGAAGGCGGCCGACTGGTGCACCACTCGCCGCCGGACGACTTCCTCCAGCGCATCGCCGCCTGGACGGCGATCTTTCCGCCGGGACCGCTGCCGGTGGTTCCGGGCCTTCTCCAGACCCGCCGCATTGAGGAGCGGACCGAACTGGTGGTGATCGATCCGGATCGCGACTTTCCGGCCCTCCTGGCGAGCCTCGGCGGCGACGACATCGTGCGCTCCTCGGTGGGCTTCGACCGCGCGGTCAACGCCTTTCTCACCCGCGGACACTCGGCTCCAAATTCCCCTGACCATCCTTCCCCTGACTCCAGGAAATGACCATGTGGCACTTGACTTCGAGCGAGCTACGGCGCTTCCGTAGCCTCATTCTGATCTTTGGCATCGCCCACCTGGTGGGCCTTCGTCTACTGGCGACCTTTGCGGATCCCTTCGTGCCTTCGCGCGCTCTGATGGCCGTCGGCGTACTGTTCTACGGTCTTTGCGGACTGATCTTCGGTAGGGTCCAGTTCGGCCCCTACCAGCGCCCCAACCAGTGGGCCTACTTGATCCACCGCCCTCTTGCTCCGGGCCGCATCTTCGCCGCCCTCACCCTGGCCGGCGCCATCGCCATCGCCGCCGCGGTGGCTCTTCCCTGGGTGGTCAACACTCTGGCGATGATCCTCGGGTCGCCGGCGGGGGTCGATCCACGCCACTGGCTGCTGATGCCCTTCATCGTCGGCCTGGTCGTGGCCTACTACCTGTGTGGCGTGTTCATCTTGCTGTCGAAGAGCCGGGTGGCGCTGTTCGTGGTGTGCTGGCCGGCCTTCTTCCTGACTTCGTCGGCCGTCGGAGGCTGGGTGTTCTTGGTGATGGCGGTGGTCTTGCTGTGGCTCGCCTACATCACCTACGCGGCCTTCAAGCCGGATCTCACCAGCCACGTGAGAAAGCCCCTCGCTCTGGCCGCCACGGCGCTGCCGATCCAGTACGCCTTCCTCGGTCTGCTGCTGTTCGCCGGCAACTTCATTTATTCGATGACCATCGTCACCAAAGAAGTGGGTCTCGGCGGTCTGCCGACCTGGAGCTGGAACGAGTACTTCGGCGAGGGCAGCACCCCGTGGGTGCGGACTCTGCCCGAGGGCGAGGCGATGCTCCATGCCCTGAGCGCCGGCGATTCGCCCGCGGCGCGCTTCCTCGAGCGGCAGATCGCCCTGGCGGACGCCCACTGGGTGTCGCCGACTCTCGCCCGGCGGCCGCTGCGGCATCAGCTGTTCTTCCAGGGCGACGGGCCGCCGTTGATCGATAGCGAGGGCGAGGTGCGCTGGGTCTTCCGGCACGACGCGATGCGCTTTGAAGGCACCGAAATCCGCTCCGGCGAGGCGGCCGGATGGTTGGGGAAGGGCGCATCGCAGGAGGCCTTCGACACGGTTCCTCTGGTGCGAGGCTCCTACGTTGCCGCCGGGCCGGAGCTGCTGCGCCTCGATCCGGAGACCGGTGAGTTCACGACCCTCTGGCGGGCGCCGGCGGGGGAGCGATTGGTATCCGCTCCGACCGGCGGAACCTCCCTCGCCGTGCTGAGTGATCGAGCCCTCTACCTGTTTACGCCGCGCCCGCGCGACGAGACCCTGGTGGCGCGAGCGGCGGTCCCCCTGCCCACTGAGCTGCGCAACCTCTTCGGCGTTCACTTCGCCGAGCTGGTAGACGGTTGGGCGGTGGCGTTCCTGAGCGGTCGCCTGAGTGACTACGGCTTCGCTTCCACCGAGCAGGTGATCGGCGAGGTGTCCTTCGACGGGGAGTGGTCGCCGGTGGCGGAGCGCCCCCTGCGGGTAGGGCTGCACGCCAGCAGCCGGTACTTGGGATTCATCCTGTCGCCGGCTCTGCGTTCGTTCCACTACCTGGCCTGGTCGGCGGCGGCGCCGCGCAGCGCGAATCGAATCACGGCGTCGGATCTGCTGCGCCGCCGGCTGCCCTCCGCGGTGTACCTCGCCGCGCTGGGGGTTGCGTTGCTGTCGGCCGCTTCGGTCGCATGGCTGGCGCGGCGGCGCCGGTTGACGATGAGGGAGCGGTGGGGATGGATCGCGGCCGGCTTCCTGACCGGCGTTCCGGGCCTTCTTTCATTCGTATTCTTGACCAGCCGGCGGGAGGACCTCGTCCCGGTCCGCCGCTCTCCGCCGTCGGCGGCGTTGCCGGAAGGCGCGGTCGCGTGACCGCCGTGAAGCGTCCATCGGGGAAGGTAACCCTCGCCCTCCTCCTGGTCGCTTTGGCCCTTCCCGCCGCGCTGCGGGGAGCGGACCGCCCGCCGGCGATCGAGCGGTATCTCGCCCAGCCGGCCATCGCGTCGGCGGCCCTGGCCCCGGCCGGCGACCGGCTGGCCTACCTGCTGCGCGAGGAGTTCGGCGCCAGCCTGTGGTTGCTCGACACGGCGAGTGGCGAGAAACGCCGCCGCCTCGCACCGCGCCGGATCGATGGCGTGGCGTGGTCCGCCGATGGCGAGGGCTTGTTCCTGGAACTGGGCGAGCGCATCGCGTACGTGCCGGTCGCCGCAGGCCGTCCCTTTGCCCTGTGGCGCTTCGACGAACGCATCGAACAGCGCTATCAGGGGCCGCATCCGGTGCTGCCGGGGGCGGCGCTCGTCACCGAGTTCGACGAGGAGACGGGCCGGCACCGGCTACTTCGGGTCGGCCTCGAGGGTGAGCGGGACGTTCTGTGGCAGGGAGAAGGCTCGATCGTCGACTTTTTGTTCGACCCTCGCGGACAGCTTGCCTGGCTGGCGGAGGTGGACGGTCTGGAGCGGGTGATTCGGCGGGTCGAGAATGGCGCTGTCGGTGCCGGGCCGGAGATTCTGCGCTGTGGCTTTCGCAATGCCTGCGCTTTGGTGGCCGCCCGCCCGGACGGCGCTTCGCTGGTGCTGCGTCGGCGGATCGAAGAGGACCTCTGGGGCTTGACGGAGTTCGATCTTCGGACGGCGAAGGAGCGCCCGATGCACCGGGATCCGCGCGGCCTGGCGGACCTCGCCACGGTGATCCTCGAACCGGCCTCCGGACAGCCGGTGTTCGCCGTCCACCACACCGAGGCGCGGCGGATCTATGCCTTGGACGCCTCGGGGAAGGGACACCTGGAGCGTCTTGCGGCGCGCTTTGCCGGCAGCGAGTTGTGGATCGAGCCCCGGTTCAATGGCGGTTCGTGGTGGGTGATGGAGGCCGGTGCCGGCACCCACCATCCGCGGCACCACCTGTACGACCCGGCGAGCGATCGCTTGCGGGAGATCCTGCGCGAGGAGCGCTCCGGCGGCGCACCGCTGCCGGCGGTGGGCCGCGGCCGCCAGCAGCACCTGTCCTACCGGGCGAGCGACGGCCGACTCGTCCACGGCTTCCTCACTCTGCCGGCGCAGGGCGATCCGGGCACCGCGCCGCTGGTGGTGAAAGTGCACGGCGGTCCCTGGAACCACGTGCAGTCCGGCTGGGACTCGATCGCGCAGTTTCTCGCCGATCGCGGCTACCTGGTGTTCGAGCCCAATTTCCGGGCTTCCACCGGCTATGGCCTGTCGTACATGCTGGCCGGCGGCGGCGACTTCGGCAACGGCCGGGTCCAGCAGGACATCCTCGACGGGGTGGACCACCTGCTCGGCGAAGGCTACGGCGATGCTGAGCGGGTGGGCATTCTCGGACACTCCTTCGGTGGTTTCTCGACCCTCGGTGCCCTCGCCTTCACGCCGCGACGTTTCCGGGCCGGCATCGCGTCGGCGCCGCCCATCGATCTGCTGCGGACCCTGCGCGCCTACGACGACGAGGCGACCTTTGCCGGTGGAATGCCCCTCAAGCGGTTGCTGCGGACGCATGTCTTCGACTTCGAGAATCCGGAGATCGCGGCCCACCTGCGGAGCCACTCGCCGGAGCACCACCTGGCCGCGACGCAGCGGCCGCTGCTGATGGTCGCCGGCGCTCGCGACGTCAAGGTCGACATCGCCGAGGTGCGCCACTATGCCGCGGCCCTCGACAACCTCGGACGGGACGTCAGCCTGTTGGTGGACGACGAGTCCGGCCACAGTTTCGAGGATCCCCGCCTGCGGCGCGCCTACCTCTACCTGATCGAACGCTTTTTCGGCCTTCACCTTGGTGGCCGGGTCGTGGAGGAGGCGGATCCGGACCTGGAGCGCTACCTGGAGGCAAACCTCCGACTCGCTGGGACCAGCCTGCGGCGTGCCTTGAAGTCCGACTGAAGTCGTCGGCCGGTTGATACCCTTGCCGGCGAGATGCCTTGTCCGACAACTGAGCCCAATCTCCGGCACCGCGGCGGCGGATGAGCGATCCGCCGACCCTCTCGCACCTCGAAGCCCAGCGGCGGGTGGATCGCATCGCCGCCTTCCGGGCGGAGCTGACGGATCTCGAAAGGAGCGGGGTGCTCGCCCTGACGGAAGCGCAGCGCGCCGCCGTCGAGGGGCACCACGATCTCCTGGTGGAGGAGCTGCGCCGGGCTCACGACATCGACCGCGATGTCGACGAGAAGCGTCTCTCCTGGGGCCTGCGCATCGCCTCCTTCTTGGGCTCCCTGGCCCTGTCGGCCAGCGTGGTGCTGTTCTTCTACCGCGTTTGGGGACTGCTGGCGACGCCCCTCCAGGTGGCGATCCTCGTCGGCGCTCCGATCCTGGCGCTTTTCGGCACCGAGTGGGTGGCGCGGCGTGATCGCTCCGGCTACTTCACCGCCCTGGCTGCCCTCGTCGCCTTTGCCTGCTTCGTGCTCGATCTCTCGGTGCTCGGTCGGATCTTCAACGTCATTCCCACCCCCAGCGCCTTTCTCGCCTGGGGCGCCTTCGGGCTGCTGCTCTCCTACGGCTATCGGCTACGCTTGCTCCTGGCTGCCGGGCTGATCAGCCTGACCGGGTTCCTCTCCGCCCAGGTGGGCACCTGGGGCGGTCTCTACTGGCTTTCCTTCGGCGAGCGGCCGGAGACTTTCCTGCCGGTAGGACTGCTGTTCTTCGCGCTGCCGATGATCGTCGCTCATCGGCAGCGCGCGGATTTTCCCCCTATCTGGCGAATCGCCGGCTTGCTTTGCCTGTTCGTTCCCATCCTGATTCTCTCCAACTGGGGGCGCGGCAGCTTTCTGCCCTTCGCGCCGGATACCACCGAGGCGCTTTACCAGGTACTCGGTTTCGTTTTGTGCGCCGCCGCCATCGGCTGGGGGATTCGCCAGCGGTGGGGTGAGGTGGTGAACACCGGCAGCACCTTCTTCGTCATCTTTCTCTACACCAAGTACGTCGACTGGTGGTGGGACTGGATGCCGCGCTACCTATTCTTCTTGCTCATCGCCGTGACGGCGGTGGCGGCGATGGTCGTGCTGCAGCGCTGCCGGCGCTGGCTGGCGAACCGGGGAGGGGTGGCGTGAAGCTCCGCTGGGTGTTGCCCCTCGCGCTTCTGCTGGCCGCCAATCTGGTGGCTCTCGGCGGCGTGCTGTGGAACCGGACGGGGGACCCCGAGGCGGTGGTGGTACTCACCGAACGGGAACTCGAGCTCCCAGGCAGGTGGCGTGAGGAGATGGAGGATTCGGGCCTTTCACTCCACCTCCGCTGGCGACATGACAACCTCAGTACGGCGAACTTCGACGCCGACAAGTTGCGTCGGCTCGGATTCGACTTTGCGAAGGTGCCGACAGCGGAAGAAGCCTTTGAAGATCCGGCGCGGGCTTACGTTCCGCGACAGTCGAAACCCCTTCTGATCGTGCTCGAAATGGACGGGGAACTGTGGCGTGGATCTTTAGCCAAGCGCCGCCGGGAAGGGCCGGCCGAATGGCAATCGCCAGAGGATCACGCGCGTCGCCTGCGCCGGGCGGAGGTGGAAGAGAGTCGCCTGCGGGTGGCCGATGCCGGCGCGGACCGCCGAGAGCTGCGGAGCCGGTATCCGGATCGTTTCCGATACGTGATCGTGCCAGGCGTCGTCGAGATTTGGGTGAACTACACGCCCGAACCCTCCCTGATGAGCCGGGTCGAGGTGCTGGTCCGCCAGGTCCACGCCCCGCGTGGCCTGCGCGGTCCGCTCGACGAATTGCGGCAGCGGGACGCGTCCACCACCTCGCCCAACACTTTCCAGCCGCCCCGCTATCGGGCCACCGTCGCCTTCGGCCGCCGCCTCGAGCCGATCCTGCGGCGGATCGAATTGCTCGATGCCGAGCCCGTTCCGTCGACCTACCTGGAATGATTCCGACCTAAGGTCCGGCGCCGCAGCGACGGCTTCGAGCAAGGGAGAGATCAGTGCGGCAGCGCGACCGGTCGGATGAGGAACTCGTCGATGCCGATCGATATCCCGCGTACAGCAGGGCGCCCGCCGTGGCGCAGCGCTAAAATGGGCCGTTCTTGGCTGAAATATTGGCGATCCGGAGCCGGAAGGGCTGCCGGAGCAAGGAGCTGTAGAGATGCGAACCGTTCTGGCCGTTGTGGTGGGAGTCGTGACCTGGGGAGTCGTCAATACCGTCCTCTGGATGGCGCTGCTGGCCGTTTCGCCGGATGCTTTCGGCGACGATCGCCTGCCCACCACCACAGCGATGACCGCCGCGTTGCTGGTGCTGTCCTTCCTCTGCTCGATCGCCGCCGGATTCGTGGCAGCAAAGATTGCTCAGGGTAATCCCGGCAAGGCGGTTTGGATTCTCGCCGTCGTCAACCTGCTGATCGGCATTGCCGTCGAGGTGAGCCAGTGGGACGCCCTGCCGGTTTGGTATCACCTGGGACTGATTCTGATGGTGATTCCCTTCACCTTGCTGGGTGGGCGACTGGCAGGTACCGCAGCGGCGTGACCGGGCCTCGCTCTGCAATCCGAAGGAGGTCGTGGCCACGGCCAGGGTGAAGGCGAGAACCGTGGCGTCCTTCGCCCCGACGTCCGGCGGAACCTTGGCCGGTCGCTTCCTCGGCCGCTTCCTGGCGGCCTATACGGTGCTGTACATCCTGCCCTTTCCGCTGGACCGCCTGCCGATGGTTGGCGACGTCATCGGAGAAGCCTTCAGCCAGGGCTCGAAAACGTTGGCGGCGGCGGTGGGAACATCGATTCTGGGGATCGATGGAGAGATCTTCATCGGGCGAACCGGCAGCGGCGACACCACCGCTGACTACATCCGCATCCTCTACCTGGTGGTCGGCGCCCTCGTCGGGGCGCTGATCGGGTCCTGGCTCGCCCGGCGGCGCTCCGCCCCTCCGGCTGTCGGACGTGGGTTCGCCATCGCCATCCGTTTCTATCTCGCCTTCTACATGCTCGACTATGGGTTGAGCAAGGTGATTCCGGTGCAGTTCATTCAACCGCCGTTGGAGCGGCTCTTGCGACCCCTGGGCGAAACTTCGCCGATGGGCCTGGTGTGGACTTTCATGGGCGTGTCACCGGCCTACACGATCTTCTCCGGCCTGGGCGAAAGCCTGGCCGGCATCCTGCTCCTCTTCCGTCGCACCGCCACCCTCGGCGCCCTCGTCGCGGCGGTGGTGATGACCAATGTGGTGATGCTGAACTTCGCCTACGACGTGCCGGTAAAGCTGTTCTCCAGCCATCTGCTGGCGATGGCCGGTTTCCTGATGTGGCGGGATCGTCGCCGGCTGATCGCGGTGTTCTGGGGCCGCGGCGCGGTGCCGGCGCCGGAGCCCGCGCCGCCTCTGCTGCCGGCGACCGGGTGGTCGGCGCGTGTCCCGCGCTGGCTTGCCCCTTCGGCGGTGGCGCTATTCGCCCTGTGGCTGATCGGTACCAACCTGTACGGTGCGTGGTCGCTGCACCATAGCTTCGGCAACGCGCGGCAGAAGCCGGCGATCTGGGGCATCCACGAAGTCGAGGATTTCCGGGTGGACGGCGAAGAGCGCCCACCGGTGCTGACGGACTCGCTGCCCTGGCGCGCACTGGTGGTGGATCGCGCTCTACCTCGCAAGTGGCAGGAGTGGGAGTTCCCGGGGCGAGTGGTGGTGCAGAGTCTCGACGGTTCCCTCGAGTCCTTTCCGGTGCGCCTCGATGAGTCCGCTCGCACCCTGAGCTTTCTGGCGACCCAGGATGCCGATAGCGAAGTGATCGACACCTTGGCCTATGAACGCTCCGCCCCGGACCGGATGGTCCTCACCGGTACCTGGCAGGGCCATGCGGTGGAGATCCACCTACGCGAACGAGACCTCGGCACCTTCGAGCTGATCGGCCGCGGATTCCACTGGATCAACGAGCTGCCCTACAACCGCTAGCCGGGCGCGGACTCATCGCTCCGGGGTCGCTGCCGGAGTCTTTCCATGCACGACACGTCTCCAGAGGCCGAGCGAGTCCAGGCAGAGGTCCACCGCCGCATGAGCGGTCCGGAGAAAGTGCGGATCGCCATGGAGATGTCCGAAGCGGTCCGGGAGATTGCGCGAACCCGCATTCGTGCCCACCATCCCGAATGGGATGAAGATGCGGTACGGGATGAACTGCCGCGGGAACTGGATGGCTTCAGATGCCTCCGCTGACGCGCTCCTCGGTCGGATAGTTCGAGCGCTAGAGGGAGCGGGAGAGCCCTGCATGCCGGTTGGCTCCTAGCTCAACCAGGATCGTATGATAGAATTTTTCGAATAATAACATATTCATTAAAAAGAGAGTGTCTCGACCAGATGTACTGAAACCACTAGGTTCCTCCGCCTTGGCGACCTCGTCCTTCCGCGGCCGAGCGACGCCTGCGCTCTTTGCCCCTATTCGGAAAGGAGGCTGCCGTGCTCAGATTCCTTCTCGCTTCGCTGCTGCTGTTCGCCCTTCCCGCCAGCGGTCAGTTCGCTCGCTCCAGCCTCGCCGGCACGGTGAGCGATGAACAAGGCCAGTCGTTGCCAGGGGTGGTGGTGACGGCAACGGATGTCGATCTCGGGGCCTCGCGCACCACCGAAACCACCGACCGCGGTACCTACACCCTGCACGGCTTGCGGCCGGGTACTTACCGGGTGCGGTTCGATCTCGACGGCTTCCGATCGATCGAGAAGGAGGGTTTGCGCTTGCTGGTGGGGCAGGAGGCGCGGCTCGATACTTCCCTCGAGCTGGCGGCGGTGGAGGAGACCCTGACGGTCACCGGCGCGGCGCCGCTCATCGAGGTGGCCTCGAAGGAGGTCGGCGGTACCCTGACGGCGGAGGAGTTCGACATCCTGCCCACCCCGAACCGCAGCGCCCTGCTGTTCGCCGGGCTGCTCCCCGGGGTGACGCCCTCACCGGATACCGAGTCGACCTCCTCGGACTCGCTTTTCGTCAACGGTCAGTCCGACTTCAACAATTCGTTCAACGTCGACGGGGCGAACAACGACGATGACGTGATCGGGGCCATCGCCGGCGCCCAGACGCGCACCCCGATCGAAGCAATCCAGGAATTCCAGGTGCTCACCTCGCAGTTCGACGCCGAGTTCGGGCGCGCCCTTGGCGGGGTCTTGAACGCGGTCACCAAGAGCGGATCGAATCGCTGGGAAGGCGCCCTTTTCGGCTACCTGCAAGACGCCTCCTACAACGAAGAGAACTTCTTTACGGAGGTCAACAACCTCGAAAAGCCGGACACCGAGTACCGCAACCTGGGCCTCGCCCTGGGGGGACCGATCGTCCGGGACCGGGCCCACTTCTTCGTCAACTACGAGGATATTTCCGATGAGGAGGGGATCGTACGGTCTTTCGTGTCGCGGCCGGAGAAGAACTTCTCCACCCGCGAGGACAATGCTATCGAAAGCGTGTTGCTGAAGGTTGACTACCAGGTGACCGGCTCCCACCACTTCGCCGCCCGCTGGCTGCGCGAGGAATCGCCGCAGTTCAACCAGATCATCGGTGGTCAGGAAACTCTGGAGACCTCCCGCGAAGAAGACGATACGGACTCCAACTGGATCGCATCTCTCGACTCGGTGCTCGGTTCTTCGGCCTTCAACTCGGTCCGGGTGTCCTTCACCAAGGAGGATGTGGCCTTCGCCAACCCGGCCTTCAACAACAACGGCCAGAGCTTTGAGGCGCAGCGCAACCAGCCGGTGCGCGAAGACCGGCCGGGGATCAACCTGGGGTCGAGCGGTGTCGCCCAAGCGCGGGTGAACCGCTCCACTCAGTTCGACGATACCCTCTCCCTGTGGCTTCCGGATTGGCACGGTGAGCACGATTTGAAGGCCGGCGTGCAGTATTCCGAGCGCGAGGAGATCTTCGCCAATTCCGGCCTGGCCCAGGGGGAGTTCGACTTCGATGTGGATACCCCCTTCGACCCGAACGACCCCGCGACCTACCCGATCGCCTTCACCGTCCGGGTGGGTGGGCCGCAGACCGGTGAGATCCCGACCAACGACGTCCTCGGTCTGTTCGTACAGGACGACTGGCGAATCGGCCCGAACTTGGTGCTGAACCTGGGGCTGCGCTGGGACGAAGAGAGCGCTACCGACAGTGGGGACCTCGCCCCCCGGCTAGGCTTCGCCTGGACCCCCTCCGACAGCGGCCGCACGGTGGTGCGGGGCGGAATCGGTCGCTTCTACGATCGCCTGCCGCTGTTTCTCTATGACGACTTCTTCCTGGACGCGGTCAGCCTGTCGAGCGGTTTCCTCCAGGCCTTGCCCTCCGCCGGTGCCGACCAGCAGTTCTTCGTCGACATCGCCCAGCAAAACGGCATCACCACCCTCGACGGCCTGCGGGACTTTCTGATCGCCTTCATCGAGGGCGGTGCCGGGGTGCGGGTGAACCGCTCGCCGACGGTGGACAACCGCGACCGCAGCCAGCCCTACGCGGACACCATCTCCCTCGGATTCCAGCACGAACTGGTCGCCGGTGTGGCGGTGACGGTGGACGTGGTGCGGGCCGAGAACAAGGACGCTCTGGTGCGGGGCAGCCTCAACCCCTTCTCCTCCTCCGAGGGAGGACGACCGAATCTCAGCATCCTGGCGGGTCAGCCGGTGGAACTCGACAACACCACCACCCTGTTCAACGCCGGGGAACGCGAGTACACCGCTCTCCAGGGCTCTATCCAGAAGCGCTTCGACGGCCGCTGGGGCGGACGCTTCTCAGCCACCTATTCCGAGGCGGATGGCAACTACGACGGCGATCCCGGTGACCTCGCCTACTTCCAGACGCGCACCGAGACGGGCTTCAACTTCGACACCGGCGAGATCATCGGCGAACCTCTGGCCCTCAATCTGGGGGATCCGCGCAACGATCAGCCGGCGTTCTTCGATCGCGACTGGAATCTGGTGGCCTCGGGCCAGTATCGGGTACCGAAGACCGGCTGGCGCGGTAGCGATGGGCTGGTGGTGTCGGGGGTGGCGCGCTACCTCTCCGGTGACCGCTTCACCATCCTCGACAACTCGGCCCGCCTCGACAACGGCAACCGCGCACCGGCTCCCGGAGGCACCTACGATTCCGATGCGGATCTCGGGCGCGCTCAACAGGGAGTGGACTTCGACGGCGGTCTTTCCGGCGCCGAGAATCCGAGCTTCCTGCAGCTCGACTTGAGCTTCCGCTACCAGCTACCGATCACCCAGTGGCTCGAGGCGAGCCTGCTGGCGGACATCTTCAACGTCACCGACCGGGTGAACTTCACCAGCGCGGGGGGCACGCGGGCTGGCACGTCGACCTTCCTGGTGCCCAATGTCGCCCGTCGCGCTCGCTCGTTCCAGTTCGGCGTGCGCCTTGAATTCTGACTGGGAGTGCTTAGGCTTCGACCTCGGAGAACGCTCGGTAGAGTTCGACCGCTCCGGCCACCTGCTGGCGGACCTTGGCGCGGCGCTTGCGCAGTTCGGCGGCCAGCTCGCGCCGGGTTCCCAACTTCACGTAGGCCTTGGCTTCCGCCAGAAGCTGCCGGCGGTCGTCGTGGAAACGCAGCGCCGTCGGTCCCGTGAGCGGCGCGAGGGCCAGCGTCGCCAGCCCTGGCCACAGGCCTAACCCGAAACCGAGATCGTGCCCGACGGCGAAGGCCTGCGCCAGCCAGCAGAACGGGTAGATTAGCATCGCGGGAAAGATCTTATAGGTTGCTTGCTGGTCCGGCTTGCGGAAGAACCGGGCGAGGAGCGACACGGCGGCGTAGGGCAGAGCGTTGAGCACGCTGCCGATCAGGGCGACGGGTAGGCGGATCGCCATCCTGAGCAGCCGCGCCAGCAGGTGCCGGGTCAACGAAGGGAGGGCGTAGCGTGCCGCCACCTGGCGGTCGCGCAGGGCGGCGGCGTCCAGCAGGTCCTGATACCCGACTACCGCTTCCTCGACGGCGGCCACGCGCTCCGGATAGTGCTCGGCCAGCCGCCGGTAGCCGGCGAGGAAGGCGCGATGGGCGTCGAAGGTGTGGTGCAGCTCCGGTCGATTCGGCAGGTCGGGATCGCTGCGCTGGAAGATCTCCACGGCGCGGGCGATGCGGTGGGCCTGGTCCCAGCTCTCGAAGTTGGGAGTCACCTCCTCCAGGCGGTCTCGGATCTCGTTCGTCAGGGCGCGCACGGCGGCCTTGGGATCGTCGTGACCGCGGGCTACCGCCTGCGGATTGATCGCCTCGCCTACCCGCACCAGCACCCGCGAGCGAAACTTTCCCTTGTCGTCGAAGATCAAGCCGACGGGGATCACCTGCAATCCGAGCGGGCCGAAGCGCTCTTCGGCTTCCAGGACGATGCGCGCAGCGCCGGTCTTCAAGGGCAGAAGGCCTGGCTCGCTGTGGCTCGTTCCCTCCGGAAACAATGCGATGGTGCCGCCGTCCCGCAGTACCTCGTGGCAGCGGCTGAAGGTCTGGGCGTTCTTCGAGGTGTCCACCCCTTCGTCCTGGCGCCGATAGACGGGAATCACCCGTGCCCCTTGCAGCAGCGGCCGCAGCAGCGGATTACGCCACAGGGTGCTCTTGGCGAGAAATCGCGGAATCGCCGGGAACGCGGCGAACAGCAGCATCGCATCCACCAGGGCGGAGAAGTGGTTCGCCACCAACACCTGCGGGCGGTTCGGCTGCACCCGGTCGCCGCCGTCCACCGTGAAGCGGCGGAAGAAGAGGCTCAGAATCCAGCGATCGAGCCAACGCAGCACCTCGAGGGTGGTGGACATCAGGGGGCGACGGCACCATCAGATCGTCGATCCCAGGCTTCCGCCGCCTGGTGGCCGCGATCCTCGTGAATCGTCTGCATGCCGATCAAGCCGATCAGAAAGAAGGCGCCGTTGACCAAGATGGCGATGCGCTGGGAACCGGTGAGGGAGGAGAGCGACCCGAACACCAGCGGTCCGAGCAGGTAGGCGCCCTTGCCCGCCAGGCCCCACAGGGCAAAGAACTCGCCGCTCTTGGCAACCGGTGCGAAGAGTCCCACCATCGCCCGGGAAGCGGACTGCAGTGAGCCGATGCCCAGCCCCGAGGCGATCGCGACACCCCAGAACACCGCCTTCGACTGAGCGAGAAAGGCGGCTGCCGAGATCAGGATCCACAGAACCAGAGTGATCTGGATGGTGCGCCGCGCGCCCAGCCGATCCTGGATCGAGCCGAACAGAAAGGCGCCGCCGGCGGAGCAGATCTGGAGCACCATGAACATCACGATCAGCTCCCCGGAGGTGAAGCCGAAGGTGCGCTCGGCAAAAATCGAGGCGAAGGCGATCACCGTCATCAGGCCGCAGGAGAAGACGAAGAAGACGATCAGAAAGCGCACCAGCTCGGAAAAGTGCCGGAGCGAGCGGGTCGTTTCCCGCAGGTGGCCGAAGCCGGCCCGCGCCGATGCCGCCAAGGACCATTGCGGCGCCCGCGGCGCCCGCTCGCGAAGGAAGAGAAAGGTCGGCAGGCCACTGATCAAGAAGAACGCCGCCGTCACCAGCCAGGCGGTGCGCAGCGCCGGTACATTCTCCAGGGTGAAGCCGCCGGACAGAAACGGCCAGCAGGCGAGCAGGCAGAGGAGACCGCCGAAATAGCCCAGGCCCCAGCCGAATCCCGAGATTCGCCCGATGTTGGCGGGAGTCGAGATCTCCGGCAGAAACGCGCCGGCCAGGTTTTCGCCCATCGCGAAGGCGATATTCGACACCACGAACAGAGTCAGCGCCAGATACACCTGGCCGGGCAACACGAACCACAACAGCGCCGTGCCGGCCACGCACAGCAGCCAGGTGCCGGCGAGAAATACCTTCTTGCGACCGGAGTCGTCCGCCACGGCGCCGACGATGGGCGAGGTGAGCATCACGAACAGATTGCTCACCACGATCCCCACGCTCCACAGAAAGTCGGCGCTCGCCCCGGGAGCGACCAGTTTGGTGAAGTACACACTGAACGCCACCGTCACGATCAGCGTCGTGTAGGACGAGTTGGCGAAATCGAACATCGCCCAGCCGACGATCTCGCGCCGGCGCACCGGGACCGCAGTCGGTACCTTCGCATCAGGGATCATGATGCCGGGGATTGTGGCAGGTTTTCGGGCGCGGCGCTGGAGTCAGGATCCGGATGAGATATTCAAGGCGGGCTGAGCAAAAGATCCTGGCTGGAGCCCGGCGCGACGGCAACGGTTGCCAACGGCGCGGCTCCGGCGGCACCGGTGCGGAATAGGTATTCGAATTCCGCCTCGTTCGCGGCCCTGAAAACGGTCCAAGAACCGGGTGCCAGATTTGGAAAGACCATCGAGCCTGAGCCGCTTCCGGGGACGGCTTCCTGGAGTCGGGCAGAACTTCCCAGAACGATCCCTCCTCGCTCGTGCCGAATGAGAAGGAGTCGGCCCTCCTGGGGACGCCACTCTCGGGTGACAGGAACCAGGGAGAGCCGTCCTCCTTGGGTTGGAAGCTCCAAGACAACATCGCTGTCGTCGACGCTGCGTCGGAATGCCGTTGTTGGATATCCTGCGGCTCGCACCAAGAGGTTGACGAAGGCGCCGTCCGGCACCCTTCCCAGATCGATGGAGAACGCTCCTTGCGATTCCGTGGTCACAAAGCCTCCGCAGAGATCATGAATGCCGGTCCACGAGCAGCTCACGAGAATAGGAATGTTGGCGATGCCCTGACCGCCCACGGCCATTTGTCCGCGGAGTTGACTTCCTTCGCGAATGGTCAAAACTACGCCAGAGACAATCTGTTCGGCAGCCAGGTCAATATCCTGTCGGTCGCTTTCGCCCGCTTCGGCTATTGCCTTGATCTGCCACTCGCCCTCTGCCAGGCGTTCCGCCCGGAAGCGGCCCAACTCGTCTGCCTTCTGAGCGCGACCGAACGGACTTCGATAGGAAGCGTCGCCAGGTCGAACGTAGATCGTCGCCTGTGGAATCGGTTTTCCTTCCGAGTCCTCGACCGTCCCTTCGATTGCTCCACCCGGAAGTTCGATCTCGACCCAGTCCTGCGGATCTGTGAATTCTACTTCCGGTACCCGAGAGACGCCTTCCTTCTCGATCCAAACATCCACATCGTAGGTTCCGGCTTCTCGCAGGACGAGTTGAAATGCGCCGTCGTCCCCGGACTTTGAGGTGGCGAGCTTGTCGCCCTGGGTCTCTGCTTCATGACTCAGCAGTTGGAACTTCGCCGAAACCGGCTCGTCTAGCCATGTGATCTCGCCAGAATAGACGTTGCCTTGCGCTTGCAATGGGACCAGAGTCGATTGACCTGGCAACACCTCGACGTGCTCTTCCGCTAGGGTGAAGTCCCCTCCGGGACCATCGAGATTGAGCCAGAACAGCCAGGTTCCAGGGTGGAGCCCAGAGAAAGTCGCGGTGCCATCGGAAGAGAGAGCTCTCACCAGCAGAATCTCGGAGAGCCACTCGCAGGATGAAGATCCGCTGGCAAGAACCTCCAGAATCACACCCTCCGGGATCTCGAAGGCGGCGGTTGTGACGGCCACCGTGACCTCTCCTGGTGGCTCGATCTCGAGTTCCAGCAACGTTTCGGTGCCCGATGTCGCCACCATCGGATTGGAGAGAACGAAGGCTCCTTCCGGAGAGATGGCGAGAGCGCTGAGGGGGTCGGCAGGCAGCCCTCGGAACCGGGTCCAGCCTTGTGCATCGGTTCGTTGAGTAAGAACTTCTCCTTCCAATCTCTTGCCCGAAGCCGCCAACTCCACGGCTCGATTGACCTCGCTATCAGACAGGAGAAGGACCTCGGCGTTCTCGACCGCACGTCCCGAATCGGTGGAAGTAACGCGAATCAGCAAGGATCCACCGGGAGTCCACCGATGGCGGCCGACGTCGTGAGTCGCGTCGCGTGGAAGGCTCAGCGAGCCGAGCGTAACCGGGGCGAAGTCGGGATCCAGGATGGAGAATTCGGCGCAACCGGCGGGAACCGCCGCACGCCAGGTCAATTCGCGGTCTATGGTGAAGGGGAAAACGCCGATCAAGGTGCCGCTGTCGCATTGGCGAGCTTCGACTACGGCGCTCGTCGGCTTGGCGACGCCGCGAGGGAGTTCAAGGCTGCCGGTCAGGTACGCCAGCGGGAACAGGGCCGTTTCCACGACCGATGATCCGTCGCATCGAGAGCGATCGATCTCCAGGAGGGGAGAGCTGCTCCGTGGTGTCGTGACCTGGAGCCCGGTCGGCTCGTCGTTGCAGTGAGCTACTACGCTGAGTGTGATTCTTTCGGACCCTTGCTCTTCGATGGCGACGTCCCGCTCATGTGGAAACTCTGCCCACTGCACTGCTCGGAGAGAGCCGATGTCCTCGGACTTGGCGTTGGGAATCAGGATCTCGATCCTTTGCTCCGAGCGGCTTGGACCACTCGACGAAAGCTTCCCTGGCCACGACACACTCTTGGTGACGGTCTGGCCAGATCTAATCTCGGCTACCCCCAGGGACCAAGGTCCTTCGGCTACCGAACTTTCCATGGAGTGTTTCAAAAGAACTTCATATCGCCCGGGCGGAAGCCCCTTGAAACTCTCACTTGAACGAGTTCCGATGGCTCGTAGTGAAGTGCGGTAGATGAGATTCGCGTGTTCTGATGAGATGTCTGGGCCATCGGAACCATCGCCGACTGCGGGTCTCAGGGCCAACCAAGGATTGGGCAGGGTAGGTCGCTTCTCGGGAAGATCGATGTTCAGATCGCCGCCTGTGCCCAAGGCCAACTCTCCGAGATCTCGATCCTGGTCTCGAAACTCGATTCTTCCCAGGTCTTTCGAGGCATGAAGGGAGGCTTGAACCCAATATCTGGCTCCTGCTCCAGCTTCTCCACGGATTCGAAAGAATCCAGTCTCGTCGCTTCGACCGACGAGTAGGGGCTCGACGAACTTCATGCCAAGAGGGCTCAAGCGCCAAGGAGAATCAGGAAGAAAGTACTCGAGAGGACCGATCATCGCATCGACTACGCCGAAATTCTGCGATTTGGTGACAAGCCGCCCTTGGACCTCGCCGAGCCTGGGGACCCTACATCGAACCCCGAGATGATTCGTTCCCGTGAATTCGAATGTGTTTGTAAAAGCCAGTCCAAACTCTTTGGCGGCACAAACTAAGCGATATCGACCGCTGGGGATTGGAGGTGTCGAAATGGGCTCGGCTGAAGCGGAGACGAGAGCTTCCCAGTTTGGCTCCCTCCATGGGCGGTCCTCAGCCACGAGCCCCACATAACGTTCCGATTCGACTTTCTCACTACTTGCCCTTTCGACGACGGAGACTAGGATCCTGGAGCCTGGTGCTGCGACAGCAGGCGTCTCACACATCCAAGCAATAAGCAGCCCCGCCAGGAAGACCCTCCCGAAGGTCCTCGCTAACTGCGCAGGCAGACCGGAGGTGGTCACGGTTGGCTATGAAGCTTGAGGGGCGGGAGAGAACCAGCCTGCTTGTCCAGCCATTGGGTCCTTCGGCTCTTCGGTCCCGCCGCTCCAGAGCCCCGGCTGGTCGAGCTCGTCTTCCCCGCCTTCACATTCTTGGTCCCCCTTGCACTGGTCATTTCCCGGTCTCGAAATGGCACGACAGTCGCTGACGTTGGTGACAGGGGTTATACAGTGACGAGGATTGATAAAGGTACCTTCGTGTGGGTAGCAGTTGGCCACACAAGGATTGAAAAACGTGCAACAGAGTTGGCAATCCTCGCATCCAGCACTTGCCGGATGAGCGATCACGAGCCCAAGAGTCATCGATAGTGAGCAGATAAAAAAGAAGATATTTATTCTCATAACATTCTCTTTACTATTTCAATAACAGTAGTTGTCGCAGCGGGAGCCTGTCAAGTGCAGCGAGATCGGCCGCTTGCGGACGGAGGTTGCGGCTCCTGCCGTTCACTCGCCGATTGAACGGTCTCGATCCACCCGACTCTTCACCGTTCTCCGATCCAGCGCCAACCTCCGCGCCGCCTCTTGGTAGGTGCCGGCCTGACGGTAGACCAGGGTGCAGTAGCGGTTGAGGAGTTCGTCGGCGGTGAGGGTACCTTGAATGACGGCCTGGGCGAGGGCCTGTGTGGGGTCTGGTGGGGACCCTTCCGTTGCCGGGCGGTAGTCGCGGCGGATCATGACGTTGCGCAGGCATTGGCTGAGTTCCCGCACGTTGCCCGGCCACGGGTAGGAGGATCCGAGGTTCTGTTCGATCCAATCGCGCGCCTCGGCGGCGATGTTGTCGGCTTCGGTGTTGTCCACCAGCCGCCGGGCGAGGGTGGTGAGGAGGTCTCCGATCTCTTCCGGATCGTCTGCCAGGCGGGCGGCCAGGGAGGGGGTCTCGATGGTGTCGGAGCACAGCCGGTAGTAGAGGTCCGCCCGGAAGCGGCCGTGGCGCATCTCTTCCGCCAGGTCGCGGTTGGTGGCGGCGATGGCTTTGCCCTGGAACCGGCGTGAGCCCTGATCGCCGCCGGTTTCGCCGAGGCGCTGGAAGGTGCGCGATTCGAGCACTCGCAGCAGTTTCACCTGGATGGCGAGGTCGACTTCGCCGATCTCGTCCAGGAAGACCGTGCCGAGGGCCGGGCAGATCTCCAGCCAGCCGGTACGGTCCGCGATGGCGCCGGTGAAGGTGCCGCGCTTGTGGCCGAACAGTTCCGACTCGATCAGGGTAGGGGACAGGGCCGAGAGGTTGAGCGGAAAGAAGGACTCCTGGTAGTCGCCCTCGAAGGCGCCGGTTGAGGGATTGAACGGCACATAGCGCCCCAGCCCGATGGCGCGGGCGACCAGCTCTTTGCCGGTACCGGAGGGTCCGGTGACCAGGGTGGTGATGTCTCCCAGCCGCCGAAAGAGGGAGCGCTGGAAACGCCGCATGTCGTGGGTGAAGATCGATTCCCACACCCGCGCTCGCAGGACGGCGGCGGGCAGGGAACGGCCGAGAATATGGCGATAGGTGTAGTGGAAGGCGCGGCGCACCTGGAAGAAACAGGCGAAGAGGTGGGGCGGGGCGAAACGGCCCGTCGGGGGAATGCCGGCCGGCTCCAGGCAGCGCTCCAGCTCGTCGCGAAACGTGTCGTAGAAGGGCGCTTCGAAGCGTTTGGCGCTCGGACTCCGGCGATGGCCAGAGGAGCCGCCGGAGGCCGATTCGGAGCGCAGAATCAACTGTAGAAAGGCGTCTTCGTGCCGGTAGTACTGGCGGTAGACCACCAGGTCGCCGTAGAGGATCCGCTCGTCCTCGGTCGGTTTGGCGCCACCGACCAGCCGTCCGCGCAGGGTTTCGACCAGCTCCTCGGTGCGTTCGGCGAGGGCCACCAAATTCGGTTGCTCCGGCTCGTCACCGGGACCGGCGTGCCAGACGGCGGCGCGGTCCGGTTCGCCATAGGCGGGCCCCAGGGCGCGACGCTCCGCTTCCAGTCGCTCGTGCAGGAAGGGGTTGCACCACACCAGGTCGGCGATCGCTTCGACGGTGGCTTTCTCTCTTCGATTCAAGAATGTCATGGTCAATAAATGTACGTTGTCTGTTCATCAGATGTCAAAATTCAATCCCCAAGCAAATCTACCGCTCTCGAGGGATCGATCGATAAGTGCCTTTAATGTAGTGACTTACCAGCATCGATGCCGGATGGCATAGGTGTCGCTCATGGGATCGCCTGCCTCGGCATCGAGCTGATGGCACACCTGAGGAGGTTACTCATGAGCTTCTACAAGAATCGAGTCACGGCTTTCTGGTGGACGGTCGCCGCCGTCCTTCTACTTTCCGCTTCGCCGGCTTGGGGTGCGGGTTTGCTCGTTGCTGACGGGGGTTTCGGTGGGGTGCTCGAAATCGAAGAACACGATGTGCGGGTGACGGTGGACAACGGCATCGCCGTCACCGAGGTCACCCAGGTGTTCCGCAATACCGAGAATCGGGTGGTCGAAGCCCTCTACACCTTTCCGGTGCCCAAGGGGGCTTCGGTCTCCGGTTTCAGCATGTGGATCGAGGGCAAGGAGATGGTGGGCGAGGTGCTCGAAAAGGAGCGCGCCCGGGAGATCTACAACAGCTACAAGCGGGTGCAGCGCGACCCGGGATTGCTCGAACAGGTGGACTACAAGACCTTCGAGATGCGGATCTTTCCGATTGCCGCCGGCGCCGAGCAGCGGGTGATGGTGACCTACTACCAGGAGCTATCGACGGATGCCGGCTGGTCCACCTGGGTGTATCCGCTGGCGACGGTGTCGCGGCCGGGGGTGGACGCGCGGGTGCGCGGCCGCTTCGCCCTCGACTTCGATGCTCGCTCGGAGATTCCCATCGTCCAGGTGGAGAGTCCCAGCCACGGCGATGACCTGGTGGTGGCGCGGCACACCAACAGCTACGTGCAGGCGAGCCTGGAAGCGAGCGGCGGCGACCTATCGCGGGACGTGGTGATCGCCTTCGAGGCGGAGCGTCCGCGCACCGGATTCGACCTGGTGACTTCCCGGCCGGACGGTGAGGACGGCTACTTCCAGCTCAGCTTGACCGCCGGAGAGGAATTGGCCGACGAGCTCGGCGGCATGGACTACGTGTTCTTGCTGGATGTCTCCGGCAGCATGGGGGAGTCCGGCAAGCTCGCCCTTTCCCGCGATTCCCTGAGCGCCTTCATCGGCGCCCTGGGCGAAGACGACCGCTTCGAGGTGATGACCTTCAACATCGCCCCCACGCCGCTTTTCCAGCGCTTGAGCGAGACGGACGAAGGGGCCCTGCGCCGGGCGGCGGAGTTCTTCGACGAGCAACGGGCGCGCGGTGGCACCATCCTGCGGCCGGCGATGGAGGCGGCCTACCGCTACAAGTCCCCGGATCGGCCGCTCAACGTCGTCGTCCTGTCCGATGGCATGACCGAGCAGTCCGAGCGGGCGGAGCTGCTGGCCCTGATCGATCGCCGGCCGGCCGGCACGCGGGTGTTCTCGATCGGCGTTGGCAACGAGGTGGATCGGCCGCTGCTGGAGCAACTCGCCGAGGACGCCGGCGGCCTGGCGGCCTTCATTTCTCGCGGCGCGGACTTCGACCGCCAGGCGCGGGCCTTTCGCCAGAAATTGATGCGGCCGGCGGCGACGGAGCTGGAACTGACCTTTGACGGCGGCGACGTCTACGACGTCGAGCCGGCCAAGCTGCCGAGTCTGTACTGGGGCAGCCCGCTGCGGATCTACGGCCGCTACCGCGACGCCGGACCGGTAACCCTGCGGCTGACCGGCGCCGTCGGCGGCGAGATGCTCGACAAGGAGTTGACCATAGAGCTGCCCGCGGACCCCGGCGGCCGGCCGGAGATCGAGCGCATGTGGGCCTGGCATCGGGTGCGCTCTCTGCAGCGGCAGGCGGACCGGCGGGGCAGCCGCAAGGAGGTGATCGACGAGATCGTTCGCCTCGGCGAGGCGTATTCGATCGCCACCGAGTACACCTCCTTCCTGGTGCTGGAAAACGACGCCGAGTACCGCCGCTGGAGCCTCGAGCGGCGGAACGCCCAGCGGATCGAGCGCGACCGCCGGCGTCAGCAGGAACTGCGCGACGAGCTGGAAGCCCTGCGCCGCGACACCGCCGCTGGCCTGGGACCGGTCGATCCGGAGGCGAAGCAGAAGATCGCTCAGGCGCGACCCGCTTCCCCTCAGCGCGCCTTCCGGAACTCGACGCCCGCCAATCCGCCTCCGACAACGTCGAGTTCGTCCGATTCCAATGGCTGGGATCTCGATCTCGGCGGCGGGGCGCTCGATCCCTGGACGGTGATGCTCTTGGTCCTGATCACCGGCGCCGCCGGCTGGACCCTGCGCCGCCGCCCCTCCCGGGGGCCGCGGTGAAGCTGCGAGAGGCCGCTACGGAGAGGCGAGGACGCTGGGTCCTCGCTTCTCTTCTCACCCTTGCCGGCACCGCCGTAGCGGTGCATGCGGTGCCGGCCTGGCATTCGCTGATGCAGTTCGACCGCGAGCGCATCGCCGGCGGGGAGTTTTGGCGCCTGGTGACCGGCCACTTTGCGCACTGGTCCTGGGATCACCTGCTGTGGGACGTGGTGGCTTTCGGGCTGCTCTCACTGCTAGCGGTGCGTCTGGCGCCCCGCCGCGCCTTCCGCATGCTGGCGGTGGCGGCACCGGTGATCGGTGGAGCGATCTGGTGGCTGGCACCGGAAATTCGCCTCTATCGGGGCCTCTCGGGCCTCGACGCGGCGCTCTTCACCTTGGTGGCGGCGGGCCTTCTGCGGCGGGGACGTTTGTCGGCGGTCGTGGGCGGATTCGCCCTGGCCCTGTTCCTCGCCAAGGTGGGCTGGGAGGTGTCGACCGGTGGCGCCCTCTTCGTCCAAGCCGAAGGCGGGGGCTTCGTGACGGTGACACTGGCCCACCTAGTGGGCGCTGGGGTGGGATTCGTATTCGGCATCCTGCCGGCGAAGCGCGGCCCAGGACTCGCCCAGCGAGCGGCCGAAACAAGAAAGGGCCTGCCGAGCGTTTCGCTCCGCAGGCCCCGTGGGTTGCCGACGACGACCTTGCGCCGCTACTTGGCGTCGGTTCCAGCGCTCTGCACTTGGCTGACCAGTGTCATTAACCAAATGGCCAGGACGCCGTCTGCGATACCGAGGACGATGTGCAGTCCTGACAGACACTGGCCCATCAGGCCGAGGACAATACCGATGACCGAGGCCAGGGCCAGCAATGCCGCCGCGATCTTGGGTGGCACGGTGGACAGCGGCGGCGGTTCGGGTTGACCCTGGTCAACGTGGCCGCGAGCGTACACGGTATCGATCAACCACTGGATGAGAAGAACCGCGGCAGCAATTTCGATCGCCGTCAGGCCGACGGCGAACATGTTGAAGCAGTCGGTCAGGTACGCCTGCATCGCATGTGCGCCGGCCAAGAAGGCGGCTGCCGCCGCTGTGACGACAATCGTCGGCGGGGGCTCCGGCGGACCGGTGTCGATGGGCGTGATGGCGTGGTTTGTGTCGTCTGGATTGGCCGTCGGAGGTGGCTCCGGCTGCCCAGGATCTTTGGCGCTGTGGGCCCTCGGCGGCAGAGTGCTCCCGGCCTCCCCGGAGGCACTCGGCGGCGGCTCCGGCTGGCCAGGATTCTTGGCGCCGCGAGCGTTCAACTGATCGTTGCCAGGCGACTCAGGCATCGTCTTTCGGCGGGTTGGGTTCGTCCGAAGGCTGCTGCATGGTGGGTGGCGGGTCTGGATGGCCGATGTCGACGTGCCCGCGAGCGGTGTCCTGGTCGGTTTCAGTCTGTTGTGGCATCTTCCCTCCTTGCTCTCTATCGTCGTTGAGAGCGTAAGAACATAGATTTCGATGGCGCCGAGGGCACTCATCGATGGCGGATCAATCTTGTGACTTACAACATCAGGCGCTCCACTCCGAAAGGTCGTTACACCGATTGCTTGCAAACTTCGTCACGGCACTTTGGTGGCGATGTCGTGGTCGATGGTCGCGGGGTCCGGTGCTGCAAGGGAGATGGCCGGGCCGACGAGGACGAAGGGTGCCCAAAAATAAGGATGAGAGTACTCACCCTCTCGCTGTTCGATCATGGAGATCTTCGCTTGTTGCGAGGCATCGACACTGTTTTGCCCATCGCGCAGTCCGCGGTAAAAGCTTTGCATCAGATCGCGCGTTGAGCGATCATCAACGGACCAAAGACTCACCATCAAGCTGCGAACCCCGGCGGAGAAGAAAGCACGGGACAGCCCGATCAATCCTTCTCCTCGGACCTCTTTGCCCAGGCCCGTTTCACAGGCCGAAAGGACCGCCAGATCGGCGTTGAGCTTGAGATTGAAGATTTCCGGTACTTGAAGGCGTCCGTCATCGGTCGGTGAGCGGGCGAACACCAAGGCGGACCGCATCGGAACCTCTTCGTCGATCTCGCCGTGGGCGGCGAAGTGGAGTAGGCCACCGCGCCCGGCCAACTCCTTGATGCGATCTTCCGTCGCCGTCTCGATGACGGATACCCGGTTGCGGGGGAACAGGCCGGCGAGATCTCGCACCTCCTCTGCCACATGCGACAACGAAGGCAGCTGCCCGCTCAACTGGGAGCTGCGATCATCGGAGCTTGCCGAGGGCTCGCCGTTGGATCCCGAGTAGGCGAACGCCACCAATTGGAAGGCCGTTGACCGGCCCGCTTTCGACAGGCTGCGCAGGGTGGCTGCCGAAGGCAAATACGAGACGGCCCACTGGCTGAGGAGAAAGTCCTTCGATCGGGCCGGCCGTCCGGCGACGGGGGGCGGCCCGTCCGAATTCCACAGGGCTTCGAAAGGCAAAAGATGCAGCTTGCGGTCCGGCGCGATGATCAGGTGGTCGATGCCCTCCAGAAACGGTACCGCGGGCTCGATCAGTAATTCATAGGCCGGGTGGGTTTTGAGGAACAGATCGCGCGGCGACGAGAAGCGGTCCTCCAGTGCGCCGCGCGCCTCGATCACCGTATTCTCGATCTCTTCGGCGGTGTTCAGATCCTGAATGACCAAGCCATCCGGGCGCACGATGAACAGATAGGAGTGATTCTTGCCGAGGAAGTATTCAAGCAGCGCCGACCCCGGTGCCAACCGGCTCTGAATCTCGTCGGCCGAGATGGGTTCCGGGTAGGCGACATCGGCATAAGGAGCGTGGTTTCGGCGGATTCTTGCTTCGAGGTCTTCCCATCGCCGTTCGGCGTCCTCGAGATCGCTCGACACTTGCTGCCTCCGCTCATCGTCCGGCGCGAGAAGACTGAGGCGTGTTTGATATTTGGAGATTTGTTGGAGGATGGCGTCCTCTTCGGCTTTGAGTTCTTGCGACAGGCCCTGCCGAACGTCGTCCCGGGCCTCCGTCAGGAGTTCGATCAGCGCTCGGGAGCGAACCTTCTCGCTCGCCTCCAGGGCCATGCGGTCAAAGCCCGCTGCCGGGTTCTCGCGGTGGCTCTTGACGAGAATGAGGAGATTGGTTTCATTGATCTCCACGAGCTTCGATGCAAAAATCGCCCGTTGGTCGGGATCCGGCAGGCTGGAGCGCAGAACTTCGTTGATGCGCAGGCCGGCCTCCGCGTGTTGGCGTGCCGTTTCGAGGCGATCTTCTCCGGCCTCGAAACGAGCCAGGCGAGAATAGGCGGCTCCCACCCAGCCCGGAGAGTTGTCTTCTTTCGCCAGTTCGAGCGCTTCATACAGGTGTTCTCGGGCGAGGAATGCATTGCCTCGCTCCTTCTCGGTGTCCCCCAGTTCCAACAGCGCGCTGCACCGTGAACTCGAATGGGAAACCTGCCGCAGGGACTCCTGCAGAATCGCATACGATCCTTCGAGGTCGCCCTTTTTGCGCAGGAGACGTCCCATGGCCACTTTGTAGAACCCGAAACTCGGCGCGAGCTGGGTTGCCCGGCCACTCTGTTCGATCGCCTGTTCCAAGTTTCCCAGGGCTTCCTGCGCGTAGGCCAAGCGGTTCGCGATATCGGCCTCTTTGGCGGGAAGATCGAGTGCCACGACGAGCCGTTGTGCCCGCTCGAAATGCTCGACCGCTCCGGCGAAGTCCTGCATCGAGTGCAGCACCTGGCCCAGACCGACTTCGGATTCGACGAGGGCGAGGGTTTCTTCAAGCTGTTCCGCAAAGCGTAGGGCTCGCTCACTCTGCAGCCGGGCGGTCTCGTAGTGACCGTACTTTCGATTGAACGAAGCCCAGTTGTTCCAGCTCACCACCACCTGAGACCACCGTCGGGCGCGCTCGGCATACTCGGTGGACCGCTGGTGGAGGGCGTGGATCAGATCCGGTCCATCGGAGAGGCGATCGTGGATGATCGCCAAGTTGCCGAGGGTGGTCGCGAGGCCCGCGAGATCCCCTTGTGCTTGCCGGATTTCCAACGATTCACGAGCGAATTCGAGGGCCTGTTGAGGGAGGCGCTCGCTCAAGCGAAAGCTGGTCAGCCCGTCGAGGGTGTCCGCCCTCTGCAGGCCGGCGGGGTCGCTCTCGGTGATGCGCAGGGATTCCTGTAGGTCGGCCTCCGCTCCTTCCTTACCGAGAGAAGCCTTCAACCACCCGCGCGTTTCGAGAATCTTGGCGCGAATCTGCGGCATCTCGGTCATAGCCGCCGCCCTGTTCACCGCCTCGAGGCCGCGTTCGAGGCGGCCGAGTTCCAGCAGGAGATCCGCCGCTTCGTCGAGGGCGAGGGCTTCGCGATCTGGCTCTTCGAGTTCACTCCACAGCTCGGCGGCATCGAAAAGTCGCTCGACCGCTTGCAGGCGCTGACTGGCAACGTGGCGCAGGTGGCGACCGTCTTGAAGCAGGGCTTCGGCTTGTATTCGAGCCTCGTCGCCCGGCTGGCTCGGCCTCTGTTCTTCCAGGCGAAGCCGATAACCGCCGGTGCGCTTTTCGAGGGCGTGGATCTCAAGCTGATGGCGGCCCGCTGTGGAGGTGATCGCCGCGAAGCGCTCTTCTACCCAGGAGCCTCCGGGCCCGCTCCCTTCGGCTACCGTTTCGCCGTCAGGGTCGATCAGCCGAACGAGCACGTCCACATCCCGCTGCTCCAGGACCAACCTGATGAAGTAGCCCTGCGGAATCTCGAGATTCCACCGGTGTTTCTCCAGGGCACCGAGGGTTCCTTCACCGAGGGATCTCAGTGCGCCCTGGTCGGTGGGCTCCCGAGCTTCCTCGGGCGGCGAATCACCGCACGCCGGGAGGAGTAGGAGAGCCACCATGAGCAGCCAGCGGGCTCGGGTGCGCAAGGGCGAGAGAGTCGACAGAACCTGATGCATCATGGGATTCCATGAGCATATCGGAATAGACCCGCGAGGGTGGGCTCGACAAAGGGTCGCTCTACCCGCAGACCCGCTTCAGGCGAAGAACGCCGTGGGATCGCCCAGCAGAACCGTCGAGGCGACGTCCGCCGCCGCCAGCCGAGGATAGAGCATGGCGGTGGTCGGGGTTCCGCCGTCGCGGATGTCCTGGCGCATCTTGATCCAGGCGTCGTTGAGGGAGGCGGAGCGGCGGTGCCAGTCGGCCAGGGTCATGCCGACGGGCTTTTTCAAGTAAAGGCGCTCATACAGCGGCTTGATCAAAGTGGTCGCCAGTTTCTGGCCCGTCTCCGGTTGCTTGAGGGTCCAGTCGAAGGTCGGCTCGACCTGCCCGATGAAGGCGCGCAGGGGCTTCTCGGCGCCGAGCAAAGCCCGCGGCAGCGGCGCCGTCACGTTGCCCAGGCCGGCCACGCCGTCGAGCACTTCGGCGATCGGGCCGTCGGTGGGAAAGAGGTCCCGATAAGCGCTTTCTGCCTTGCAGCCGGCGGAACAGCAGGCATGGCAAAACCACACCGCGCCGTCCGGCTGCCAGTGGCTGAGGAGGTCGGCGACATCGAGCAGCTCCAAGTCTTGCCCCACCGGCAGGCCGAGGTCCCGGCGCAGGGTGTCGCGGTCGTCGAGGGGCGCCGTTTGGCCGTGACTGCTGGTCGCCACTAGGAGCGGACGCTGGTCGGCCAGCGCGTCCCGCAGGTCGCTGCCGGTGACCTCGGATTCCTTGCCGTCGAGAAATACCGCTCCGGTGCCGATGTCACTGTCGCCGGCGAGCTTTTTGTGCAGCGGCCGCGTCAGCACCGAGCGCAGGGTGGCGGTGATGTCGTCGGCGTTGTGCCGCACGGCCCAGGTGACCGTCTGGTCGAGGCGAGCGCTGCTGCCGGACCAGTCGTGGAGCAGATGGTCGATGTAGCGCTTCAGGCCGGTTTCGCCGAGGTCGAGGCGGCCGACGAATCGTCCGCTCTGGGAGAGAACTTCCTGCAGCTCCCAGGAGATTTCCTCCGGGGAACCAACGATCAGCAGGTAGGCGGGGATCGAACCGATCGCCACGCCGAGACCCGAGCCGTCGATCGTCGGCGCGTTGTTGGCGTCGAGGTCCTTGAGAAGGATCAGGGCGTTGGGATCGTCCTTCGGAAACGGCCGCAGCACCGGTACCCGTCCGAGGTCCGTCTGGCGGCTCGCGATCAGCCGGCGGATCGGCGCCGGAACATCCGCCTCCTCTAGGTCGAGGGGCAGGACCACTCCCCAGCCAACCCGCGGGTCCTGCCAGCGGGTGAGGATCGGCTCTTCTTCCGGCGCCAGCATCGAGGGCTCGTGGGCGCCGGCTTCTTCGCCGAGGGCCCACCGTCGCCAGGTCGGAGCGAAGGTTCCCTCGGTTTTCGCCAGGTCGCCGCTGAAGGCGTTGACCCGGACCGTCAGGTCGCCGGGCGCCGGCACGCTAGGGAGCGCCCCGTCTGTGGCCGGCTCAGAGGGACTCACGTCAGGGCCTCCATGAGCTGTCGGCGGAGATCGTTGATGCGGTCGTCGAGGATGGCGAGTTTTTCCGCCGGCAGATCGGGACTCGACACCACCAGATCGTTGCGCACGGACTTGAGAAAGGCGATTTCGCCTTCGAGGCGGTCGATCGTCTCGGCGGAATCTTCGGCCTCGAGGTGGGCAGCCGGTTCGCCGCCGTCGGCCGGGGCCGGACCGACGATCTCAAAGGCTTCTCGGCGGACGTAGATCACCGGCAGGGTCCATTCGGGACTCTCGCTGGCTCGCGACAACACCTGCACCCGCTCTCGGCAGATGTGCTTCCGGACCGCCGGCAGGGCCTCGATCCAGCGCAGATCCGCCCGCGCCTTGCCCGCCGTTTCGGCGATCATCGGACCGGCGGTGCGGTAGAACGACCCGGTGAAGAGGTGAGCATCGCGCCGGTCGATGGCTTCCCGCATGGCGATCATCGCCGGCAGGGTTTGGCCGCTATCGGTCATCACCTGCCGGGCGAAGGACACGCTCTCGCTGGCGTTGGCGCCCAGGCAGCAGTTGAGCACCAGTAGCCAGAGCTTCGAGCGGCCCTTGACCAGCTCCGCCACGGTGGTGGCTTCGAGGATCAACGAACCGCGGGTCCGGTGACCGATCTGATCGTCGCGCAGCGACAATTCCAGACGGGGTTTGTCCTCGTCGTCCCCCGCCAGACCGTGGCAAAAGAAGTGGAGAATCTGCGGCTGGATTCGCTCCAGCGCCTCTTCGATGCTCGCCAGGTCCAGCAGTTCCTCGAACTTCACGGCGGGATCGCCGAGGGCTGCGACGGCTTTCTCCAGGTCGTCCGCCGGCGGACCGCCGAGGTTGAAGTCGCTGCTCAAGACGGTGAGTTCGAAGGGCGGCGAGCCGGGGGCGCGGAGGCCCTCGACCAGGGCCTCCAGTTCCTCGATGGCGGTGATCATGCGGCCGTCCGGCTGGGCACCGGTGGCGGCGAGTACCGCCACCACCCGCAGGGTGCCGTCCCAGGTGCTCTGCAGCGTGCGGAGCTGGCTAAAGGGGGTGACCACCCGCCCGAGGTACGGTGAGTCGCTCAGGGCAAGGAATCCCCCGGTGGGGGTTCGGAGGGTCTCCCAGGGCAGCCGTTGACTGTCGGCCTCCAGATCCTCGATCAGCAGGACATTGCCTGCCCGATGCGCCGCGTCGAGCTGCCGGGCGATCGGCGGGAAGCCCGCCAGCACCGAAAACAGCCCGTCGCCCAGGCTGAGCAAGCCGCCGTTCGCGGCCGCGGCGGTGTGGAAGGGGCCGAGTTCGAGTACCTCCTGATGTCGTTCATCGGGCCTTGGTTCAACGATTCGCTCTTCGATACGAACCCGCTGTTGCAACGGCCCTTCGTCGATGAAACTCAATACGGTGCGGGGGCTCATTCCTTGCTCCCTCCGCCGCCCAGGAGATCCGCCACGAAGCGCAACCCGTCGACCGCTCCCTTCTGTGCCGCTCGGCCGCGCTGGGTGTCCGCCAGGTACTTGGAACCGAGTTGGGCGAGATGTCGCTCCAGTACCCGTTGACTGGAGCGCATCCAGGGTTTCTCATCGCCATCGACCGTTTCGGCCCCCGAACCGCCCCGGGAGGGGGAGGACTCGGTGCCGAGGATGGCTTCATAGCGTTCCGGCCGAATCTTCGTAGCCAGGGTATAGCGAGACAGCATGACGTGGTTCAGGGCGTCGACCGGCGCTTCCTCGGGTGACTGCAGACTGGCGCGGTAAAGGTGAGTCCAGTCGAGGTCCTCGATCGGGGAGCCTTCGCCGTCCTCGCCGGCGGCGTCGTGTTCCGGCACGGCGTCCGGCGGCAGTTTGTCGGACGTGGAACCGCCGCTTCCGACGGAAAAGTCATCATCGGGGAGTCCTTCTTCCGGTGCCGATGCACCCCCGAGTCCTCCTTCTTCTCCGTCGTCGGGACCCTCCCTCCCTTCGGCTCCGTCCGGCTCGGAGGATTCCGCCGGAAACTCGTAGGCGTTCGTCACATCGAGAAACTCAGCGAGATCCTCTTCTCCCTCGTCCCCGGGAGTCTCGTACTGGGTCAGCAGCTCCTTGACCTCCATCTCGACCAGTTCCAGCAATTCCTGGTCGGAGACTTCCGGTTCCAGCCGGTCCGGGTGGCAGTACACGGTGACGGCCGGGTCCGGTGGTGGCGGAGTCCCCTCGCCGTAGAGGAAGGCCAGGGCCGCCGCCAGGGCGGAGCCGTCCGGATCCTCCCGCGCGTCATGGAAGACCACCGGTCCGGGCCGGCGATCGACGATCTCGTCGGCCAGGGAGCGTAAGCCGGCGATCGAGAAGTTGCCCACCGGCGAGGTCACGCCGAAGCCCACGGCGCCGAGCTGGTCGAGGAAGATGCGCAGCTCGTCGGCATACACGAAACGCGCCCAGTTGGGATCGTCGTTGACCTCCGGAGAGCGCGAGAAGGCCAGCGCCCCGCGGCCCCTGGAGAGGTAGCCGTGGTGGGTGAACTGGACCAGGTCCACGCCCTGCGGCAGGCTTGCCGCCATCCAGCGCAACCAGGAATTGCGCAGCGGCGAGGTGCGACCGTCGCCGTCACCGTCCCTGTCGCTATCTCCGCCCGTCGAGTACACCTTGATTCTGCCGTCGGCCACCAAGTCCTGCGCAAAGGCCGGTTGAATCTCGTCCCGCAGGGCGGCATCCACAAACACATGTAGTCGCGCCTCGACGCCGGCTTGTTCGAGGACCTCCCAGGTTTGGCCGAGGTGCTCGGTGACGGGAATCTCGCCCTTGGCACGCGGTGAGCTGGAGCACCAGGCGATGTCCAGGCGTCCTTGGGGTCGCACCGGCGTCAAGGCGAAGCGCGGCAGGCGCAGGATTGGCTGCTCGAAGTACTGCTGGATCCACGACTCCCAGGGAAGCTGCGGCAGCAGACCCTTCGGGCGGGCCAGTTCGAGCCACAGCACTTCATTCGGGTCCAGGCTGTTTCCCAGAGCGTGGAGAGCCTCGGTGAAGGACAGGGCGGGAGTGGAGCGGCTGGCGAGGTCGCCGAGGACGTTCCGTCCTCGCGGATCGGAAGCCTTGGAGGTACCCCGGTAGGGCATCACATTGAATTCCGCCAACGGCACCGTCCAGGGGTCGAGCATCGGCTCGTTGCCGCGCAGCACTTCGCACAGCAGGCTGTCCGGCTCCGGCCGCTGGGTCAGCGACAGGCGCAGGCGGAGCAGTTCACGTTCCTGGACGATCGCTTCCATAGGTTCTTTTAGAAGGTCGCTCGCACTTGGTTGAAGAGCGCCCAGGCGGTGTGCTCGGAGACGACGTCGCCGTGGCCGCCGATCAGGGTCGATCCTTCCAGGGCCAACACGCCGGGCTCTGCGGAGTTGAGGTTCGGATAGTCCGTGCCGGCGGCGGGCATTGAAATCTCGCGACCCTGAGGGTCGCTCAGCCCGCGCGGACCCCAGCCGCCGAGGGCGCCGTAGCGCTCCGGCTTGAACGGACCGGCCATCTGCACCTCGCCGAGATCCTTCTTGCGGGTGACCGCCAGGTGAAAGCTGCGCCGTAGGGCGAAGTCCTTCTTGGAGAAAGTGCTCAGGATCGGTTGGCGCACCGCCCGCGGCGCGTCGTGATAGCCGCCCGGGAAGCCCTCATCGTCGACGTCGGCGGCGAAAGCCCAGAAGTTGATCGCAGGCTGCAGCAGCAGGGCAGAGGTCACCGCACGGTCTGCCAGCGGCGCTACGCCCCGGGAGCCCACGATCGCCGACAACACCACCTTGCAGCCGTAGGAATGGCCGATCAGGTGGGTGTGGAGGGTGGAATCGGCGGCGACGATGGCGCGCAGCAGGCGGGCGACTCCGCTGCCGCCGACCACTCCGGCGCGGTCCTTCATCGAGCGCACCGTGAACATCCGCACCGCTTTGCGCGGATCGAGGAACGAAAACAGACCGGCGGCCGCGGGGCCATCGCTGGCCTCGCCGGGCATGCCGAAGGAATCGTCCTCTTCGTCTTCGTCCTCTTCCGTGGCGCCGGGGATCTTCACCCACAGTTTGACCAGATCATCCGCCGAGAAGTCGGCGGTTGGGGCGGCGCCTTCGTCGGAAGCTTCGGCGGCCGCCTCCGGCCGCCGGAAGGCCGGCAGCAGGAGTTCCGCCAGCTCCTTGGTCTCCTGCGGATTCAGGCGCTCAGCGCCGGCCAGCTCGTAGAAGCGCAGGCGCTGGTCCGCCGGCACCGCCTCCGCCAGCTCGCGCAGCTCCTCCTGCTCCGCTCCGGTGCCGACGTCGTCGCTGGTGGCGCCGGGCGGCAGAGCGGCCATCTCGGGACCCTTTTCATCGCCGAAGACCAAAGCCGTACTGGGCCAGAACACTCCGACCAGCAGCGGCGAGTACTCGCCCGGGAGAGCTCCGCCTTGCCTCCGGGTCGCGGTGAAGGCCTCGAAGAATTTCCGGTAGCGTCCGGTGGCCGTCGGCCAGTCGTTGTTCCAGCCGTGGGAGAAGAGGTAGAGGTGGGTGAAATCGCCGCTCGCGATGGCGGCGACCAGCGCTTCCTGGTTCCGCGGATTGGTGGGGAATCCGGATTTGTCGAAAGCTGCGATGTAGAAGGGCGCTTTGCGGCCGTCGCCCATGTCGACGTGCTCGAGGGGACCGGTTGGCTGAGGGGGCATCCGTCCTCCTGACTGGGGCGTGCTGACGAACACGCCGGTTCTTACAAAATGGCTACAATTCAATGTAGCACGGGGTTTTGACCTCATTGCGGAGGACGGACCTCGGCGAGTGAATTCCCAGGATCGCGACCGACCCTCCACGAACTACAGCGTAGTGGGCGCTCGAAAGGTACCGATTGTTACCCTGCCGTAGCGGCGTTTTCGACCCGCTGTCCCCGCCAGCGGACGACGCCCAGCACGATCGCCGCGCCGAGAACCATGCAGATCCAAGGCGATACCCCGAAAGCCGACAGGATGTCGCCGACGAGGATGCTGACGATGCCGACGCCCAGGGCGTAGGGGAGCTGAGTGCGCACGTGGGCGATGTGGTCCGAACCGGCGGCGATAGACGACAAGATGGTGGTGTCCGAAATCGGCGAACAGTGGTCTCCCCACACGCTGCCGGCGAGCACCGACGAGATCGATCCCACCAGCAAGTGCACGTAGGTCCCTTCGCCCACCGAGTGGCCGGCGTTGATCGCCACGCCGTGGACGATCGGAATGACCAGCGGTACCAGGATCCCCATCGAACCCCAGGAGCTCCCCGTTGCGAAGGCGACGGCGGCGGAGAGCACGAACACCAGCGCCGGCAACCACACCGGCGACAGGGTGCCCTCGGTGAGACGCACCAGGTAGTCCGCCGTGTGGAGGTCGGTGCAGACCTGTCCGATAGACCAGGCGAGCACCAGCACGATTAGCGCCAGCAGCATCGATTTGAACCCTTCCACCACCGCACCCATCGCCTCCTTCAGGGACAGGAGACGCTGGGTCAGGGGCAGGGCGAGGGCAACCAGCAGGCCCGCCAGGCTGGACCACAGGAGCGTGGCGTAGGGATCCGCCGCGGCGAACACTTCTCGCATCCAGGCTCCCAGGGCCGGGTGGTCGGCGCGGCTGGTGCCATCCGCCGCCAGAGAGCCGATGCCGCTCATCCACAGGCCGCCGAAGGTCACCAGGATGACAGTGAGGATCGGCGCCAGGGCGTTGGCGGCGCGGTAGGGAATGTCCTTCGGCGGCTCGACGGATTCGGTGCCGTAGTCGGCGAGGGGGGTGTCGCCCTCGGCCAGCACCCGGCCGTCCCGCCGGGCGCGCCGTTCGGCCTTGAGCATCGGCCCCAGGTCGCGGCCGGAGAAAGCGATGTAGAAGCCCAAGACCAGCGCCAGGATGGGGTAGAAGCGGTAGGGGATCGAGCCGACGAATAGGCTGTAGGGGTTCAAGTCGACATTCAGGCTGGCCAGGGCGGCGCCGATCAGGCCCACTTCGAAACCGATCCAGGTGGAGATCGGCATGATGCTGGCGATCGGCGCGGCGGTGGAGTCCACCATGTAGGCGAGCTTCTCGCGGCTGATCTTCAGGCGATCGCTCACCGGGCGCATGGTGGAACCGACGATCAGGGTGTTGGCATAGTCGTCGAAGAACACCAGCAATCCCATCGCCCAGGTGGCGAGCTGGCCGCGCCGCGGGGTGGTGGCGTAGGGCACCAGCATGGCCACGATGCCGCGAGTGCCGCCGCTCTTCGAGATCACTCCGACCATCGCTCCCAGCAGCAGGGTGAAGACGATGATGGTGGCGCGGCTCGGGTCCGCCAGGGAGTTGATGACGAAGCGGTCGACACTGCGGGCCAACGCCACGAAGGGCGCCGTCAGCGGGTTGTCCCAGACCAGGATCAGGGCGCCGGAAAAGACCCCCAGGAAAAGCGAGATCAGCACGTCTTTGAACAGCAGCGCCAGGCCGATGGCGAGAATCGGCGGCAGCACCGAGAGCCAGCCAGGCAGGATGCGCAGAATGGTTTCGGCGCTCTGCCCTCCAGCCTCGACGGTAACGACTGTCCGTCCCGCGGGCAGGTCCCGCACCGGCACTTCGAGGGTGTGCTCGCCGGCGGCGAGAAGGGCGCGATGGAGTTCCCGCCCGTCAGAGCGAACGGTCACCGCCAAGGGCGTCGTGGCCGGTAGATCCGCCAGGGTGACCTCGACCTTCGCCTCTCCGCCGGTCAGGGCGATCCCGCTCGCCGCCGCATCCAGCTCCAGTGCGCTGGCGGCCGGAGAGGCGAGGAGGAAGAGCGCCGCGAGAGCGGCCTGAGCCCACTTCCGGAGCGTTCGGTCGGTGACCCTCGGCGGATCGCTCATCACGCCTTGGCGGCCGCTTCCTTCGGCGCTTCTTCCGGGGCCTCGGCCGCCTTGGGCGCCGGCGGCAGGTTCAAGGCCTCGCGCAGTTTGGCCTCGATCTCGTCCGCCAGGTCCGGGTTGTCGCGCATGAACTGCTTGGAATTCTCCCGCCCCTGGCCGACCCGCACGTCGCCGTAGCTGTACCAGGCGCCGCTCTTGGTGAGGATGCGGTGCTCCACCCCCATGTCGATCAACTCGCCGGGCCGCGAAATGCCCTCGCCATAGTCGATGTCGAACTCGGCGATGCGGAAGGGAGCGGCGACCTTGTTCTTGACGATCTTGGTCTTGGCCCGACTGCCCACCACCAGATCGCCGTCCTTCAAGGCGGCGATGCGGCGGATGTCAATGCGTACGGAAGAGTAGAACTTGAGAGCGCGGCCGCCGGTGGTGGTCTCCGGGCTGCCGAACATCACGCCGATCTTTTCGCGGATCTGGTTGATGAACACCAGGCAGGTCTTAGACTTCGCCACGATCGCCGTTAGTTTACGGAGCGCTTGGGACATCAATCGCGCTTGCAGACCAACATGGGAGTCGCCCATTTCGCCTTCCAGCTCCGCCCGCGGTACCAGCGCCGCCACCGAGTCGATCACCACCACGTCCATCGAGTTGCTGCGTACCAGCATCTCGGCGATTTCCAGCGCCTGCTCGCCGCTGTCCGGCTGCGATACCAGCAGGTTGTCGATATCCACGCCGAGCTTGGTGGCGTACTCAGCGTCGAGGGCGTGTTCAGCATCGATGTAGGCGGCCACGCCGCCGGCGCGCTGCGCCTGGCCGGTGACGGACAGCGCGAGGGTGGTTTTGCCGGAGGATTCCGGGCCGTAGATTTCGACCACCCGGCCGCGCGGGAACCCGCCCACGCCGATGGCGCTATCCACGGCCAGCGAGCCGGTGGGAATGGCCGGTATGGAAATGGCTTCGCGGCGGCCCAGCCGCATGATCGAGCCCTTGCCGAACTGGCGCTCGATCTGGGTCAGGGCGCTGTCGATGGCCTTCAGTTTTTCGTTCTTTGCATCTGCCATGAGTTTGACTCCTTGAGGCGGTGATCAGACGGTATTGTACTCACCGAACGGCGAAGCGCCAGCGCCTATGGCGGCCACCGCGTCCGGCTTCTGTGGTCTGGAGACGCGGAACGGTCCTTCGATCGCTCGTTCACCGAACGGGCGATCTTGATGGGCGAGGGTGTCGGATCTCGCGGCCGAGCCGTAGAGGGCGAGGCGGCGGGCCTTGCCTCCCCGCAAGCCGCCGTGGACGGGGTGAGCCCAATTTAGCGGTGCTTTGTGGGACGATGGGGCGCCTAGCCCCCTGGGAAATGTCAGCAGGGTACCGGCGTGATCAGAATCATGCCGATACCCTGCGATACACTTCCGCGTCGTGCCAAAACTGTCGATTGTCGTACCCGCTTTCAACGAGAAAAATACCGTCCACGAGCTGCTCCAGCGCGTGGCCGCGGCCCCCTTGCCGGACGGTTTGGAGCGCGAAATCGTGGTGGTCGACGACAAGTCGACGGACGGCACGCGGGAGCTGCTGCGGGACCTGTCAGCGCGCTCCGATCCGATGCCCTTCGAGCTACTTGAACAGCCCGAAAACCGCGGTAAGGGCGCGGCAATCCGCGCCGGCTTTGCGGCGGCGACAGGCGATTTTCTGCTCATTCAGGATGCCGATCTGGAATACGATCCGCGGGAGTATCCAGTGCTCCTGCAGCCGATTCTCGAAGACGAGGCGGACGTGGTGTACGGCTCCCGCTTCCTCGGCGGTCCACACCGGGTGCTGTTTTTCTGGCACTACCTCGGCAATCGCTTCTTGACCACCCTGTCGAACATGCTGACGGACCTCAATCTGTCGGACATGGAGACCTGCTATAAGGTCTTCCGGCGCGAAATCCTCGCAGGCATCGATCTGCGGTCGAACCGGTTCGGCATCGAGCCGGAACTCACCGCCAAGGTCGCCCGCCGCGGGGCGCGCATCTACGAAGTCCCGATCTCCTATCGCGGCCGGACCTATGCCGAGGGCAAGAAAATCGGCTGGAAGGACGGCTTCTCGGCCATCTGGGCGATCCTTCGCTATAATCTGGGCCGCTGACCGGCCTCGCCGGCACCGTCCGGCGGCTTTCTACTCGCGTTCTTTTTCTATCCAGGAGGCAGTTTCGTGTATATGACGACCCATCGGTTGTGGATTTCGCTTCTCTCCCTTTGCCTGCTCTCGCTCTTGGCAGTGGGATGCGCTCAACCCACGCCGGAGGAACGCGTCGCCGAACTGCGCGCCGGCTACACGGCCGACCTGAACGGGTTTGTGGTGGTGCAGCAGCCGGTGCCGATGGAGCCCATGCTGGACGACGACGGCAATCCCGTGCTGGACGAAAATGGCGAGCCGGTGATGGTCGATCCCACGGCGGTAACCGAGGAAGCGGAGGGAGATCAGGCGTCCGATGCTGCGCCGGCGGCCGTGCCGGTGGCCCAGGACATCAAGCTCGACATCATGGTCAACAACGACAACTACGAGAAACTGCCGGGTCTCACTCTCGACGTCAGTCAGGCGGACAGCAACGAAGTCGAGAAAAACCACTGGAAGATTTATATCGACACCTCCGAAATCGCCCGCGGTAACCGAAGTGCCCTCGTCCACACCCTGGAGGGGGTGGATTTCCAGGAGGGCGACGGTTTCGCCGTCGAGGTGCGCTCGCCGGTGCCCGCCGAAGAGCGCTCCGAGTATCGAGAGTTCTCGGAAGCCTCCTGAAGCTCTGCCGCCGTTCCGGTCCGGTGGAGGGGGAGTTCGCCTCCTCCTCCACGTATCCTGATGGGTTGATCTTGCTCAAATCCGAAGTACTTTCAAACGGCGCCTTCTGTGACGCGCCATCCCCCCGGGCGTAAACCTCCACGATGCAACTTTCGATTTCCGCCTCCGATCCCGTCTCCTCGATTCGAGCCCTCGAAACCAACGTTGCGCGGGTCATTCAAGGTAAAGAAGGAGCCGTTCGGCTGGCCGCCGTCTGCTTGCTCGCTCGCGGTCACATCCTGATCGAGGATGTCCCGGGGGTTGGTAAGACGACCTTGGCCCACGCCATCGCCCGCTCCCTTGGACTGGCCTTTCACCGCATCCAGTTCACCTCCGACCTGTTGCCCTCGGACATCATTGGCGTGTCCATCTTCAGCCAGGAGAAGCAGGCCTTCGAATTCCTGCCGGGGCCGTTGTTCTCGAACGTCGTGTTGGCGGACGAGATCAATCGAGCGTCGCCCAAAACCCAGTCGGCGCTGCTCGAAGCGATGAGCGATCACAAGGTGTCGGTGGAACGCAAGCGCTACACCCTGCCGGAACCGTTCATCGTGCTGGCGACCCAGAACCCGCTCGAATTCCACGGTACCTTCCCGCTGCCGGAGTCCCAACTCGACCGCTTTCTGATGTCGCTGCGGCTGGGCTATCCGCCGGTCGAGGACGAGCGGCGCCTGCTCCTGGGCGGCGGGGTGGAAGAGGTGCTCGAAAACCTCGAACCGGTGATGACCGGCGACGATCTCCTGGCGCTGCGGGAACGGGTGACCAAGGTCCAGGTGACCGAAAAACTGGTCGACTACATGCTGGCCTTGGCGGAGAAAACCCGCCAGTCCTCGGACTTCATTCTCGGCGTCTCGACCCGCGGCCTGCAGAGCCTCTACCGCTCGGTGCAGGCCTACGCCCTGGCCGAGGGCCGTGACTACGCGGTGCCGGACGACGTACAGCGCCTCGCCTCGCCGGTGCTGGCCCACCGGATCCTGCTCAAGCGCGGAGGCGACCTCGATGCCGCCCGCCGCGCCATCGAGGGGCTGGTGGCGTCCGTTCCAGTGCCCATCTAAGCCCTGCCGTGGCCCGCGTCTCCGTTCCCCAAGGCATTCGCATCACCAAAGTGGGACTGTGGTACGTCCTGTTTACGGTGATCGTCGCCATCGCCGGTACCAACACCGGCAACAACGCCCTGTACATGGTGCTGGCAGCGATGCTCGGAACGCTGGTGTATTCCGGTTTGGTGTCTCGCCAGAACGTGCGCAATTTGGAGGTGCGGATCGAGGAGCCGGACGAAGTGTTCGCCAACCGGCCCTTCCGGCTGCCCTTCCGACTGGTCAATCGCGGACGGTTGATGCCTCGCTGGTGCCTGCTGCTTTCCTTCACGGAGCAAGGTTCGCCGCTGTTGGTGCCCTACGTCGAGCGGCGCGGCGAGGTGCGCGGCTCCTACGAATTGATCCTGCCTCGCCGTGGCCTCCAGCGGCTACCCCCGAGCTACGTGTCGAGCCTCTTCCCGTTCGGCTTCTTCCGCAAGGGGAAGCGCTACCGAACTCCGCTGGAGGTGCTGGTGTTTCCGGAGGTCTTCCCGGCCGCTTCGGACCAGGCGGTCGAATCCGGTTCCTTCGGCGACCAGGGGGCGCGACGCCGCGGCCGGGGGCACGACCTCCACTCCCTGCGGGCTTTTCGCTCCGGCGACGACCCGCGCCGGATCCACTGGAAACAGACGGCGCGCACTGGCTCGCTGATCTTCCGGGAGAGCGCGGCGGATGAGGCGCGGCGGCTGGTCATTCTGCTCGACAACGGGGTTGCCCCCTTCCCCGATGACATCGCGGAACAGCGTTTCGAGCGGCTGGTGAGCGAGGCGGCGACGGCCGCCGTCGACTACCTCGACAAGGGCTTTTCGGTGGAACTGGTGACCCGCGACCGGCGCTTGCCCTTCGCCACCGGCCGGCGCCAGCGGTTCGCCGTGCTCGAGGCGCTGGCCCTGATCGAGGCCGTGCCGCCGGGACGCTCGCTCCTCGCTTCGACGGATCCCCAGGCCTCGGAACTGCGCTTTGCCCTGGCCACCGGTGAGGCGACGCCCTCGGAACCGGAATTCGCGGAGGCCCGATGACCGCCCATCCGGCGATGGCCTTCGGACGCGAGAAGCGGATCCTGCTGGGGCTCCTGGCCCTCCTGGCGCCGCTGCCCCTGCCGCTCAACGAGACCCTCGGCTGGTCGTTTCTCGCGATCTATCTGCTCGGCGTCGTCGTGTTCATTCGCCATGCGGCGAGCGGCAGCGACCGCTGGCTTTCGCCCTGGATGATGAACGTTCTCGGGCTGCTTTACCTGCCGCTCTTCGTGATCGACCTGCGGGCTTTCAGCGGCGGCCGGTTGGTGGGCCCGATGCTCCATCTCGGCCTGTTCGCGATCCTCATCAAGCTCGCCTCGCTGCGCCGGGAGCGCGACAAATGGCAGGCCTTGATGGGAATTTTCTTCGTCTTCCTGGCGTCCATGGCGACCAGCGTCCACCCGTCCATCGTCCTCTTTCTGCTGGTGTTCCTGGCGGGTGGTTTGTACCTGCTGATGCGCTTTGCCTTTCTCCACCTGGTGGCGGGCTTCGGCCAGCGGGATCCGGCGCTCTTGCGCCTGCCGCTCGGTGCCTTCCTCGGCACTTCGGTGTTGATGACCCTCGTCTTTTCGGTGCCCCTCTTCGCGCTGCTGCCGCGCGTCTCGTCGCCCTACGTCAACGTTCGCGGCACCGGCACCGGCACGATCATTCAGGCCTCCGGCTTTTCCGACGAGGTCACCCTCGACTCCATCGGTCGCATCCGCGAGAGCCGGGCGGTGGCCCTGCGCGCGCGCTTCGACGACCCGGCGCGGACCGGCATCGATCAGCGCTACAAAGGTGCCACCTACGACGTGTACGACGGCGGCTCCTGGCGGCGCAGTCCGCGGGTGCGTTCTTTTTCGCGCTCTAACGAAGGTCCCGTTCGGCTGGTGGAGGGGGCGCCGGAGTCCTGGGCGACGCTGTGGCTTCGCCCCCTCGCCTCGCGCAGCCTGCCGCTACCGACGGAGACCCGGCTCTTCGACATTGAGCTGCCGCGCCTGGGGTTGGGAACCGGCGGCGCGGTGATCCTGCCGTTCCCGCCGGTGGAGGTGCTGGAATACCGCGCGGCGCTCGGCGGCGACGACCTCTCCGCTGCCCTCGATCCGCCGGCGGCGGGCCCCGAGGTGCCGACCCTCGATCCGCGCGGCCTCACGCCGGCCATGCGGACGATGGCGGCGGAGGTGATGGGGAAGGAGGGCACGACGGCGGATCGGATTCGCCGCCTGGAGAGCCACTTGGCGACGCAGTACACCTACACCCTGGACTTCGTCGGGCGGGAGATCACCAACCCGCTGGAAGATTTCCTGTTCCGCTACAAAAGCGGCCACTGCGAGTACTTCGCCTCGGCGATGGTGTTGCTGCTGCGGGCGGAAGGGGTGCACTCGCGTCTGGTCACCGGCTTTCTCGGGGGCGAGGTGAATCCTCTCGAGGGGTACACCATCGTTCGCCAGTCGAACGCCCACGCCTGGGTCGAAGCCTACATCCCCGACGAGGGCTGGCGGACCTTCGATCCGACCCCCGCCGCCGGCCGGCCGGAGAGCGTCGCGCCGAGCACCTGGAGCCTGGTGACTCAGGCCTGGGACTTTCTGATCTTCCGCTGGGACCGCTACGTGCTCACCTTTGGTTTTGAGGATCAGCTTCAGCTCTTCGGCAGCTTGAAGGATCTGTGGGCGCGGTTGTGGAGTCCACGAGTTCCCGCCACGGAATTGCCTCCGCCGGCGGATGTCGTGCCGGACGATTCCCCCATTGAGCCGCTGCCGGAATTGTCGCCCCGGCGCTGGAGCGATTCCGTTTGGATCGTCGGCGGACTGGTGACGGCGACGATCGCACTGTTCTGGTGGCTGGTGCGCCGGCGCCTGCGCGGGCCGCTGACGGCGACCGGCGTCTACCGGCGCCTGCGCAAGGACCTGGCCGGCGCCGGACTGCCGGTGGCGGAGTCTCTGGCGCCGCTGACTCTGGAACGCCGTGCCGGTCGCCGGTTCCCGGATCTCGCTGAACCGATGCGCCGCATCGTTTCGCTGTACCTCGAGGAGAGCTTCGGCGGCCGTGCCGTGGTCGGCGCCGCACGGCAGGAACTGGCCGACGCTCTGGGACAAACCCGCCGCGGACTGCGCGGCCGCTCGGCGGAAGGCTAGATCGTTCCCTCCGCCTTCGCGCCCGGCCGACGCCAGAGGAGAAAGATCCCGAGCGCCACCAGCACGGCGCAGATCCACTGGCTAGTGCTCCAGGTGGCCAAGGCCCCCCGGCTGTCGCCGCGCAGGAACTCCAGAAAGAATCGCTCCGTGCCGTAGAGCAACGCCCAGGTAGCGGTGAGGGTCCAGGGTTTCGGCCGCCGCCGGAGGATCGCCAGCAGAACGGTGAAATTGAACAACTCCGCCAGCATCTCGTAGATCGGCGACGGGTGGAGCGGCACCCCCAGGGGCGTGCCGGCGATCTCATGGGCGGCGGGATCGGTGTAGGTGATCGCCCATGGAAGCTCACAGGCGGCGCCGTAGCAGCAGCCGGCCAGTAGACAACCGGCACGACCGATGGCGTGTGCCAGCGGCAGGCCGGTGACCAGCGTGTCCACCACCCGCGCCGTGGGGAGGCGATGGCGGTGCACGAACCAGGCGCCGAAGGCCACCGCTCCGGCCACGCCACCGAGCCATACGCCGCCGGCCAGGGCGAGGGAGACGAAATCGACCTCGCCGGAGATCAGCTCCGGCCACTCGACCAGAATCAGAAGCACCTTCGCGCCGAGCAGGCCTCCGAGGATCAAACCGAAGTAGAGATCCAGCCACAGCTCCTCTTCGCTGACAACCGACGGCAGCAACCGGCGCGCCACCCGCTGCGTCAGCCACCAGCCCACCAAAATCGCTACCACCATCGCGGTGCCGTAGCCGGTGACGGTGAACGGGCCGAGTTCGAAGAGGATCGGGTGCATGGCGGCATCTTACGCGGTGCAGTAGCCGTGCATCACGGACTCCGCGCCATGAGCAAGAATCGGGTGGCACCTTGGCCGGGGCCTCCGTAGAGTTCGCTGCATGATGATGACGACGACCTCAAGACCTGAGTCCCCGCTTCCCTTCGTCCCCGCGCGATCCAACGGCTCGTCCGACGACCGTTCCGGCTCCGAGACCTACCGTCGCGTCGCGGCGGCCATTCGCTTCCTCGACGACCACCAGGGCCGGCAACCGGAACTGGCGGAAGTGGCGGCGGCGGCGGGGCTGAGCCCCACCCACTTCCAGCGCCTCTTCCGGCGCTGGGCGGGCATCAGCCCGAAGCGCTTCCTGCAACACCTCACCGTCGAGGCCGCCAAGGGGCGCCTCGACCAGGATGTCCCAGTGTTGGAGACGGCTTGGGATGTCGGATTGTCGAGCCCCGGCCGGCTGCACGATCACTTCGTGTCCCTCGAAGCGGTGACTCCCGGCGAGTACAAGGCGGGCGGTGACTCCCTCGACATGGTTTGGGGCCTGCACGATTCCCCCTTCGGTGAGGTGCTGGTGGCGGCCACCGAGCGCGGCATCTGTCGCCTCGCCTTCACCGACGCCGAGACGGTAGACGAAGTCGCCGCACAGCTCGAGCGCCGCTGGTCGCGATCGACCCTGCGGCGAGACGATGCGGCGGTTCGGCCCTGGGCGGAGCGCGCCCTGGCGCGGAACGAGCGCACCCCCCTGCTGGTGCAGGGCACCAACTTCCAGATTCAGGTGTGGCGGGCGCTGCTGAGAGTGCCGGCCGGCTCCCTGATCTCATACGGCCGCCTGGCCGAGACGGCGGGAAGCCCCGGTGGGTCGCGGGCGGTGGGATCCGCCGTCGGCGCCAATCCGGTGGCGATGCTGATCCCCTGTCATCGGGTGTTGCGCGCCGACGGTTCCCCCGGCGGATACCGCTGGGGAGGCGTGCGCAAACGCGCTCTGGTGGCGTGTGAGGGAGCCCGGACTGCCACTCGGTAGGGCGTGTCGGCGCGAGAACTCACCGGTTTGCCGTTCGTACTTCTTTGAGAAAGAACTCTTGAGGAAGGGGGACGACCATCATGCGAATCCGCAGAACCGCCGCCAGATCCGCCCTACTGCTCCTGAGCGGCTTGGCTGTCGCATGCCTGCCGCCGTGGGGCGCGGCGCTGGCCGAGGAGGATCGCGGCGGAGTGAAGGTCACCTTCCTCGCCAACGAGGGGGTGTTGCTGGAGGCCGATGGCGAAGCGGTGATGATCGACGGCTTCGTCACCGAGCCGTACTCCGAGTACGGCGCCTTACCGGACGAGACGGCGGCGGCGCTGGCCGGAACCCAAGCCGGTGACGGCCGGTTCGACTCCGTCGTCTTGGCCCTCGTGAGCCACGTCCACCGGGACCACTTTCAGCCCGAGCCGGCGGCGATCTTCCTGCGCGGTCATCCGGACGCCCAGCTCGTCTCGTCGCCTCAAGTCCTCGCGGCCCTGGCCGGCGACGGCGAGTTCGCCAACGCTCGCTCGCTGCTGCCCAAACCGGGAGAGACCGAGAAGCTCCGGCAGGGAAAGATCGAGGTCGAGATCCTGCGCCTGCGCCACGGCGGCCGGGCTTGGGGAGAGATCGAGAACCTCGGTCACCTCATCCATCTCGGTGGCCAGACCATTCTGCATATCGGCGATGCCGACACCGCCGCCGGCAACTTCGCCGCCTACGATCTGGCCTCGCGAGAGATCGATCTGGCGCTCATCCCCTACTGGTTCTTCTGGCCCGAAGGAGGCCGCCAAACGGTGAAGAACCACCTGGTCGGCCGGTACACCGCCGCCGTCCACATCCCGCCCAAAGACTTCGACGAAATCGCCAAAGCCCTGGCCAAATCCCACCCGAATGTCCGGGTGCCGAAGGTTCTAGAGAGCTTCGAGCTGGAGTGACAGCCGAACCGGTTCTTCGAGCCCGATTAGTTCGTCGCGAGAAGGTGGAGGTGCCCGCAGCTACAAGGAGTCTCGAGTCCCGAGCCCCGCAGGCGTACGTGTAGTACGTCGAGGAGCGGAGGGGCCGAGCGACGCCGTAGATGTGGGCACATCCGCCTTCGCAGCAGAACTAGAACTGGACGTGTGCCTGAAAAAACAGTGGTGGGTCGACCCGTTGGTCGAGTAGATCGTCAGCCATCTCCGGAGTCAGCACAAACTGCCCCGCCCGCTCGCCGGTGGGAGTGTTCATCAGCAGCTCCAAGGTTTCCAGGTCGCCATCGCGGGCCGCGGAGCGTAGCGCGCTGGCGGCGACCACCAGAGCGCGAAACACCTGCGGTTCGCCGGCCGTTTCGACCGTCACCAAGATGCTGCTCGGGTTCGAGCCCTGATAGGTCTGGGTGGTGGCGAGGCCCTGGCTCCGGAACAGCTCCAACACTTTGGCATCGCGTTCGGCGTTGGAAAATCCCTGCCGGGCGGCATTCGCCAAATCGCGATAGCCCCCTTCGGTGATCGAACCGCGGTCGGCCGCGCCGGGACCCGCGGAGCCTCGCGCCGGACGGTCCGGTTGGTCGCGTCGCCGGTTGATCAGGTCCGCCAGAGTGGGCTTGCGCTCCGTTTGCCCGAGCTCGTCCTTCTTTAACTCTCGGACCTTGCCACCCTCCAGCACCAGGGCTGTGCCGAGGTTCTGCTCATTGGCGATGCGGGTGCGCTCGGCGTCGATCTCCGATGCGTCAATGAAGGTTCGCGTGCCGTTGATGTAGGTGAAATAGGCGGTGCCGTCGATCACCTCGTAGGCTTCCCGCGCCTCGATCTTGGAGCCGTCCTTCAGGTAGATCGTGTAGGCCCCGGCGGGCAGGGCGATCAGTAGGCTCAGGGCGGCGAACAGAGCGAAAGGGCGTAGCGTGCGAGGCATGAGATCTCCCGGCGTGAAGGTCTCCGGCGGTGCGAGGAACGGCCTTCGGTAGGCCGCGAGACGCCGCCGGCGACTGCTATCATAGCGCGACTTTGGAAGCGCTTCCGGCGCTCCCACCGACCTGGAGCTCCCCATGCGACCGGTACCCACCGAAGGCCTTCTACTGCTCGAAGATGGATCTCTGTTTCGCGGCCGGCGCGTGTCGCCGGGCACTCGCTTCGGAGAAGTGGTGTTCAATACCTCGATGACCGGCTACCAGGAGATCCTCACGGACCCCTCCTACCGCGGGCAGATCGTGGTGATGACCCAACCGCACATCGGCAACTACGGCGTGCTCGCAGACACCGCCGAGTCCGGCCGCCCCTGGGCCGAAGGCTTCGTGGCCCGGCGCATGACCGGCGTGCCCTCGGGCACTTCCAGCGAAGAAGCGTTGCCGGACTATCTTGAGCGCTGGGACGTGCCGGCCCTCTCCGGCCTTGACACCCGGGCGGTGGTGCGGCAGTTGCGGGAGCACGGCGCCATGCGCGGGGTGCTCACCACCGAGCGAACGGATCTCGACGCCCTGCGCGCAGAACTCTCCGCCTTTCCCACCATGGAAGGCCGCGCCCTGGTGGACGAAGTCACCTGTTCCGAGCCCTGGGAATGGGCGCCAGAAGGCGAGGCGCGCCGGCATCTCGCTGTGTACGACTTCGGGGTCAAGAAGAACATCCTGCGGTCGCTGGTCGAGCGCGGCACTCGCTTGACGGTATTGCCGGCCCGCACGCCGGCCTCCCGCTGCGCCGAACTGGAGGTCGATGGGGTGGTGCTGTCCAACGGCCCCGGCGACCCGGAGCCGCTGACCGAGATCGTCGACAATCTTCGACAACTACTCGACTCGAAGACCGACCTGCCGGTTCTCGGCATTTGTCTCGGCCATCAGCTCCTCGGCCTCGCCCTCGGCGGCAGGACCTTCAAGCTCAAGTTCGGGCACCACGGCGGCAACCAGCCGGTGCACGACGTCGACACCGGCCGCGTCGCCATCACTAGCCAAAACCACGGCTTCGCCCTCGATCCGGACTCTTTGCCGGACACCGTCCGGGTGACCCAGCGCAACCTGAACGACGGCACCGTCGAAGGCTTCCAGGTCGGCGATCGGCCGATCTTCGCCGTTCAATACCATCCGGAGGCGGCGCCGGGGCCGCACGAGTCGGCCGAACTCTTCGACCGCTTCCTCGCCCACACCGGGTGATGACCGAAGCCCCACAGACCGCAATCGAGCCGGACTCCGGCCGCCCGCCGCTCTCCGGCCCTATCGGCTGGGTGATCGCCTGGCGCTTTCTGCGCGGCCGCCGCAGCCGGCTGCTCGACGGCACCGCCCGGGTCGCCCTCGCCGCCACCGCCCTCGGGGTGCTCGCCATGGTCATCGCCATGGCCTTGATGACCGGCTACCGCGAAGATCTCCGCCGCAAGCTGATCGAAGGCAACGCGCCGGTGATGGTGCAATCCCTCCTTCCCGGACGGGGCAGCCCGCCGCCGGAGGCGCTGCAGGCGCTCGAATCCCTACCCGGAGTGCTGGCCGTCGGCCGGGTGGCCTTTGCCCAGGGCACCCTTTCCGCCGCCGGCCCGGTGCCGCAGGCCGAAGGCAGCGGCGATGCAAACTTCGACGGCAACGGCCGCCGCCAGGGGGTGGAGGTGACGCTTCGCGGCATCGATCCCGGCGGCGGTCAACTCGCCGCTACCGCCGAGCAGCTCGAAATCGGCTCCGACGGCGCCGCCGGAGCCGTCCTCGGCAGCGAACTCGCCCGCCGCCTGTTGGTGTCCGAGGGCGACCGCCTGCGGCTGGTGGTGCTCGGCTTCGAAAACGGCCGGCCGCGCTTCCGCTACCACTCCCTCCGAGTGACCGACACCTTCACCGTCGGCTACGCCGAGTTCGACGCCTCCTGGGTGCTGGTTGCGCGGGAGATCCTGCCCTCCACCGGCGGCTCCGTCGATCTGTGGGAAGTGACCCTCGAAGATCCGGCCCTCTCCGGCCCGGTGGTGGAGCGGGCCAAAGAGGTGCTCGGGCCGGACTTTCTGGTCAGCGACTGGCGACACCTCAACCGCGATCTGTTTACCGCCCTTGAAGGCCAGCAGCGGGCGCTCTTTCTGGTGCTCGGGTTGATCGTTCTCGTTTCCACCTTCAACGTCGCCTCCACCCTGGTGGTGTTGGTGCGGGACCGCATGCGGCAGCTCGGCGTGCTTGGCGCCCTAGGCCTGCCCAAAGCCGGCCTGCGCACGATCTTCCTCGCCTACGGTTCGGTGCTGGGCACCGTCGGCGTTTTTCTCGGCGTGCTCGTCGGCACCGTGGTGTGCTGGGTGCTGACCCGCTGGGAGCTGATCCGATTCGATCCCGAGGTGGCGAACATTTACTTCATCTCGTCGGTGCCCTTCCGGGTGCGCCCGAGCGACCTCCTCGCCATCATCGTCTTCGCCCTCGGCGTCAACCTCCTGGCCTGCGCACTACCCGCCTGGCGAGCCGCCAAGATCGACCCCGCCGACGCCCTACGCTATGAGTAGGATGATCTCCTCCATCCGTGCGGCGGCCATCAAAAGCCGTCCTCGGATCCGTAGGGGCGCCCCGCGAGGCGCCCGCCTTCGGCTTCACACGGGGGCACGATGAGCGCTGGGCAGAACCATCGAAAGGGGTTTCGGTTTATTACGATCGTTGCTTGGCTGATCTTTACTTGGGCGCTCCTTGAAGTCGGGAGCATGGTCGCGTGGTACGCGATCGATGGTCGCTGGTTTGCCTACAACCGAGTAGACGAACTCCGTGTGTCGGCGGGCTCAGAGAGCGGGGGCTTTGCTGATGAGGTCAAGGAAGAGGGCGTTCCTGTTGCCGTTCCGGCCCGATTTGAAGGTCAAGTCATCCATCCGTTTCTGGGCTATGTCTATACCCCTGAATTCAATGCCCTTGAGAGTCGGCGAAGCTCACCGTTGGTTGTGGGTGGCTGGGGCTTCTTCCACCGCCGACAGGCGGCAGCGGCCCCCGCCAGCGATGCACTGAGGGTCGGGATCTTCGGTGGTTCGGTTGCGTTCGGCTTTGGATTCCACGGCGGAGAGATCATCGAAGATGTCCTTTCGAAGGCCCTCGAACGCGAAGTCGTGATCGAAAGTCGGGCGCATGCTGGCTATAAGCAGCCACAACAGTTGATGACGCTGGCGTGGCTCATGAGCCTCGGCGAGGCGCCGGATGTTGTCGTGAATCTCGACGGATTCAACGACATCGTGTTGCCGGTGGCAGAGAATATGCCATCCGGTACCTACCCTTTCTTTCCGCGGGCCTGGGAGCACCGAGTGCAGAGTGTCCCCGACCCGAAACTTCTGCGACTTTCTGGCGAATCGTCTTATTTGGAAGGCCTTCGTGGGGATCGTGCTCGCTGGGGCGCTGGATCCTTACTGCGCTGGTCTCCTACGTTCAACGTCCTATGGCTCTGGCGAGACCGGAATCTCCAGCGGCACCAGTTCGAACTCAATCGGAGAGTTGCTGAACTCGAACTGGATGAGAATGAATATGTTGCGCGTGGCCCGGATTTCCCGAACAAAGGCGAGCACGAGATGATGCGCAGTTCCGCCCAGTACTGGCAGATGTGCTCTCGGTTGATGGACGCTTTGGCGAAATCAGAGGGCGTAAAGTACTTTCATTTCTTGCAGCCCAATCAGTACGTTCCAGGATCCAAGACGTTTTCTCGACGAGAGCTCGAGGTCGCTATCGACTCGCGCAATCCCTATCGAGCGCCAGCCGAGCAGGGCTATGGAACGCTGAGAAGACTTGGAGCCGAGTTGGCCGAGGAGGGTGTTTCCTTCCATGATCTCACTCAGGCTTTTTCAGAGACAAGAGAGTCGGTGTATGTGGATAGCTGCTGCCACTTCAACGAGTTGGGGAATGAGATCGTTGCCAGGAAAGTGGCGGATGTCCTGGTGAGAGAACTTGGCGGAACTCGCTTAGCCCAATGACGACGACTTGCGAGAAGGAGTCGAAATGAGATTGTTGATCGCCTCGATGGCTTTACTTTCACTATTCTCTCCAGGTGCGGTTAGGGCGCAGGAGTATACTGAGCCGTCCCTGCCGGAGACGTCCTTGAGTGTCGCCGACCCCATGCTTCAGGGTCTTGGCAGTGGTGCCTGCGAGTATGACTGGAGCCTGGGTGATGATCAAGCTTGTTCGCTTGACTTTTGAGGATGATGGCGGTGACTCAACGACAGTTCCTGTCGAGGCGTCGGGTTTCTCGACTTCGAATCTCGAAACGTGGTACATCGGAAATCAGTCTACTGCCGATAGTGACCCTTTTTATCGCTTGAGTTCGGGTACTGATTCAATGGACAGTCCAGTGACGGCTGAGACAGGTCATTCCCTTGACCGCCTTCTTGGCTACGCCTGGCTGCAGAATCCGGGGGAGCCCGCTCCTCGCCAAGGAATCACACCTATTTCTCGCTACGTTTCCGGGCTGGACCATCGCACTTGGCTGACATCTCAGGGACCTAGTGGCGGCTATTCGGTGGATCAAGTGTTCGATGCTGCACATCCCAACACCCAACTAGTCCTTGATGCGATCGGGGATATGGTGCAGTCCCTTGTGCGGTTCGCAGCAGATACGCCAAACTGCCGAAACCCCAACTCGACGCAGTCAGGCGGTGCGCATTGCTCGATCTCCGGTTCGAACAACCTCATGTTCACAGAGCGCTGGGCCGGTAGTCCGGTCATCAGTACGGTTGAGGTTGTTGATTCCGTGGATCCTTTGAAGACGGGAGAACTCTCGACACTACTGAGACCACTTGAGTTTTGCCACAATGGTCAATCGCTACCCGATCCGCTGCCTTGGCCCAACGCTGACCCGTACCTTCCCCTTGCCTGGAAGGGGCATCTCAAGAGAACCGATACGGTCGGATGTCGGATGACTGGTACTGGATTTGTATGGCCGGATATCATCAAAACGTCAACCCAGGCCGAGCTGGCCTACGACGGCCGGATTTCTGATGTTCTGAATGTGGAGAATGTTCATTGGCTGAAGGCTGAGCCCTTTGGCGATTACCAGGCGGGAGATTTTTCAGTTGAGCTGGTGAATCTTGCGACTCAGCAGGTTCTTGCAATTGATCCGTACTGTGATGGTGGTGACTTTGTTTTTGATCAGCCGTGCGTGTTGACAGGCCTAGATAACTCGTTTCCATATGCAGTACTGTTTTCTCGGAGTGATGGCGATTTCTCTATCGCGCTAGCTCGATTGGATCTCACATCGCAGTCGGTGACGAGCGTGTGGGTGCGGTGCGGGCTGAATTGTACCCCTCAACGAGTTGGGCTGATCATCGCTATGTTCGATCGCAAGACCGTGGAGCGAAATGATCTCTCCGACGAAATGACGTCGTACCTTATCTCGAACTCCAGGAGTATTGTCTTGTCTCGCCTTGCCACGTTGGCTAACGATGGTGGCGACTGTCCGATGCTGCCGGTCGTTGGTTCGACGATCTTCGTCGATGGATTCGAGAGCGGAGGAACAGGTTTGTGGACAACCACGGTGCAGTCGCCGACCCACGGAACTATGTGCGTGCTCGATAATCGTAGGCCTGGCCAACGGTCCAAGGCTCAAAACGCTCGGAGTTGGAGTGGTCCCTGATGGATCCCGAGGTGGCGAACATCTACTTCATCTCATCGGTGCCCTTCCGGGTGCGCCCGAGCGACCTCCTCGCCATCGTCGTCTTTGCCCTCGGCGTCAACCTCCTGGCCTGCGCTCGGCCCGCCTGGCGAGCCGCCAAGATCGACCCCGCCGAGGCCCTAAGCTATGAGTGAATCGACCGTGGATCCAACTCCGTACCTCGCCGCCGTCGTCCAGATGAACTCCGGTTCCGACGCCGAAGGCAACTGGCGCCAGGCCAAAGAACTCATCGACCGCGCCGCCGGCTACGGCGCCCGCTGGATCGGAACGCCAGAGAACACCCCCTACCTCGGTCCCCACCACGAGAAAGTCCGTCTGGCCGAAGACCTCGACGGCCCCACTTGCGGCCGATTCGCAAACCTGGCGGCCCGGCACGGTATTCACCTTCTCCTCGGCTCTTTCGCCGAAAAGGCCCCCGCGCCGGGCAAGTGCTACAACACCTCCGTCCTCTTCGACCCTCAAGGCCAGCGCCTCGCCGTCTACCGCAAGATCCACCTGTTCGACGTCGAGCTTTCTGCCGCCGTCACCTTCCGCGAATCCGACACCGTCGAACCCGGCACTGAGTCCGTGACGGTTCCCACCGACCTCGGCACCTTCGGCTTGTCGGTTTGCTACGACCTGAGGTTCCCTGAGCTCTACCGTCGCCTCGTCGACCAAGGCGCCCACCTCCTCACCGTCCCAGCCGCCTTCACCCTCACCACCGGCCGCGCCCACTGGCTGCCGCTACTGCGAGCGCGGGCGATCGAAACCCAATGCTGGGTCCTCGCCCCGGCCCAGCACGGCGAGCACGATGACAAGGGCCTGCGAGAGAGCTTCGGGCATGCCTGCCTTGTGGACCCCTGGGGGCAGGTGGTGGCGGATGCGCCGGATGGACCGGGGTTGGCGCTGGCAGAGGTAGACTTGGGGAAGGCTGAGGAGGTCCGGAGGGGTATTCCTGTGGGGGAACATCGGCGAATTACGAGATATTGAGCCCACTCTTTGCATTATTAAATGCTATTGAGTAATATGAAAATATGTATTGTTGTGCATTAAATGCTTGCGGAGATCGGTCAGAAAATCACCCCGCGGAGATTCTTCCAAGTTCAAAATATTTTATTATTTTTTTATAAAAATAGTAATGTAAGAACATTCCTGATTCGATGGAGTTTGGCTCCACATTTCTCGAGAGTTTGGGCAATCAATTTGGCGGCGGCGCGAAAATGCGGCGCTGCTCACCGCAACCAGGTGCAAGCCACGAGGGTGCTACCTGAATTTCAGATCTGTTGAGATAACGGAATTTTGTTCTGAGGCGCGCCGTCGGTCGTTCGGGTGGCACTGGGCCGGGGTGGATGGCCGATAACAATCCGTTTGTCATCGACGGGACGGTGATCGATCAGAATACGTTCTCCAGGAACGATGGCAGCTTGCCAGTGGGCCAAAACTACATTGCCAGCGCCAACCGAGGTGTGGCTGACGCCCTCGGCTTCTCCGATACCCAGGCGGTGATGTACTCGTTCTTGGAGCCGGGTATGTGGTGTGTGGGCCTGGCTGCCGACGACGTCAATATGGTCCGAATGGGAATGACGGGATCCGATCATATCGCTGGAAATGCGGATGACTACACCGTCGTGCAGGTCTTTGAGACCGACTGCTCCGCAGCCGACGTTCTCGTTCGGTTGAGCGATTTCTTTCTGGGTCCCGGCCAGCTCGGAGCTTGCTTGTCCGAATATGAGAACTCGTTCGCGCAGCCACCCTCACCAATCGGCATCAAACCCTGAAGCCTGGACTTGGATTCACACGGCTCCGGGTCGACATCGATCCAGACACCGATTGGGATTTTGGAGTGCCTGTCTTTTTCGACGGGTTCGAAGCAGGTGACACCACAGCTTGGTCAGCAGTGATTCCGTAGACCAACCCCGGTCATGGAGGAAGGTCACGCCTCCTGAAAGCGGGGCGGTAACGCTCTGGCAACGTGCCGCCAATCGGGTGGCGCCAGGGGAGGCAGCAATCGTAGGGGATCTGGCAGGCGCCTTGAGGACCTTCGCCGGTGTACAGTGGGATCCCATGAGCCCAGGTTCCATCGACTCCTACGAGACCCATGCCCGCGAGTACCTGCGGGCGCGAGACCGCTCTTCGATCGGTGCCGGTGTGGCGGCGGACTGGGCGCGATCGCTCGTCCCCGGCACCGAGGTGCTGGAGCTCGGCTGTGGCGGCGGCATGCCGGTGACGCGAGCGCTGCTGGATGCCGGGCTCAGCGTCTGGGCGATCGACTCGTCTCCCACACTGATCGAGACCTTCCGGTCGCGGTTCCCGGAGGTTCCGGTGGATTGCGCGAACGCTCTGGAGAGCCCGTTTCTCGATCGCGAGTACGGTGCGGTGATCGCGGTCGGGCTGATGTTTCTGCTCAGCGCGGACGATCAGGCGAGGCTCATGCAGCGGGTGTCGAAGGCCCTCCGGCCTGGCGGCCGGTTCCTGCTCTCGGCGCCCGTGGAGGCCGGGAAGTGGATCGACCGCATTGCTGGATGCGAGTGCCGCTCCCTCGGGCGCGAGGGGTATGAGGCTCTTTTCGCCGAGAGGTCTCTCGAGTTGAAGGCGACCTGCGAGGATGAAGGTCAGAATCACTATTACGAGGTGAGGCGGCGACCCTTACTGGCTAGATGCCTTGCTACGGCGACCCGTTGATGCAAGCTCAGGTCCCACCATCCGGCAACCGCGCACATCGGTGGCAGGCGGGTTGAGATCACTTCGTCGCGACGGGCCGAAGCTTCTCGCAAGCGTGCTTCCCTTCGGCCCGTGGTGGTCATCGATCGCATTGCCCAGGAGTCAATGGGTCTGCTAGGGTCACGGGGTATGCCCAGATTTCGGTATCTGAGTGCCCCGGCCGCTTGGCTGATGCTGGCCGCGTTCGTCCTCGGTGGAGGACTGATCGCGACGCACAGCCACGACGGGCACCCCGGTGGGGAGTTCAGTTCGGTCGTTCTCACCGGCGGACACGACCTGCCCAACGCCACCAAACACGTCGAATCGTCGACCTCCATCGACGGCGAGCAGTGCCCAGCCTGCGCGGCTGGGCGGCGCCAAGGAGCCTTGGACGCCTCGCAGCCGACCTCGCGAGCACCGGTGATGGTGACGCGGGATGTTCGCGCGGCGGACGACCTCATGGTCTCCGGCTTCGACGACCTGCCGCCTGCTCCACGCGGACCCCCGATCGTCTGACCCAGCGGCCCTGTCGCCGCCCGTCAGTAGACCCGTCCCTTTTCAGCCGAACGACGGTTCGGGAAGCACCTACCTCGACCGAGCTCTCGGCCGGGGCATACCCAATATGCGGTTCTCGTGGAGTCCGACCGATGAAGTCGAATTGCCTTTTCCGTAGTCCTACTCTCGGGGTGGTGGCGCTTGCGCTCGCCCTATCCGGCACAGTTCTTTCCGCCCAAACGGCCACTGGTGGCCTGAGCGGAGTCGTCCGCACGCCCGATGGCAAAGCGGTCGACGATGCGGTGATCACCGTCGCCTCGACCCGCTTCCGCGCGGCCACCGACGCAGACGGCACCTTCTCCCTGACAGGGCTTCCTGTTGGAAATCACACTCTCGAGATCGAGAGCCCGAGCCGCGGCCGCGCCGTCGAGCGGTTTGAGATCACGGCCGGCGAGACGGCGGAGATCGAGGTCTCCTTGGCCAGATCGGTCGAGTCGGAGACGATTGAGGTGACGGCGCGGCGCCAGGCCTATCGAGGCGATTTCGAGCCGCATGAGGTGCCGCAGGCCGAGCTCACGATCGGCCCGCAGGCCATTCGCGACGCGGGCGCTCTCGATCTCAGCCAGGCTCTCGATCTATCGGCTTCGGTCGCGCGGCAGAACAATTTCGGCGGCTTGTGGAACAGTTTCGCGCTGCGCGGTTTCGTCGGAGACGAAAACCTGCCGAGCAACTACCTGGTCAATGGCTTCAACGCCGGCCGCGGCTTCTCCGGGCCGCGCGATCTGGCAGGGATCGAGGCGGTCGAGGTGCTCAAGGGTCCCCGTGCGGCCTTGCTCGGAAGAGGCGAGCCGGGCGGCTCGATCAATCTGGTCACCAAGCGGCCGACTTTCGACACCGCTGGCGAGCTCAAGTTCACCGCCGGCAGTTTCGACTTCACTCGTGTCGATGCGGACTGGACGACTCCCGTCAACGACAAAGTCGCGGTACGCCTGGTCGGCTTCTACGAAGATGCCGGCAGCTTCCGCGACACCGTCGAGACCACGAAGGTCGGGCTCTATCCGTCCATCGCCATCAACCTGACCCCGTCGACTCAAGTCGTGTACGAACTCGAGTACACGGATCAGGAGCTTCCCTTCGATCGTGGGGTGGTGGCCGTGGACAACCAACTCGGCGTGATACCGATCGAGACCTTCTTGGGCGAGCCCGGCAACGGACCGATGGACGCCACGGTGGTCGGCCACCAGCTCGAGCTGAAAACGGAGTTCAACGACACTTGGAGCGGTCTGTTCGGAGTCAATCTTCGCGACACCTCGCTCGAAGGCTTCGATACGGCCGCGACGCTCTCCGGGTCCCGGCAGTTTCTGTTGCGCGATGGACAGACTCTCTCTCGCGAGCGCCGCTTCCGGGACTATGACGCCGAGTACTTCGTTTTGCGCGGCGAGGTGTCCGGCGAGTTTCAAACGGGCGGCCTGACTCACCGTATTCTGATCGGTGCGGATGTCGACCGTTTCGAGAACGATCAGGTGTTCCTCCGCGCCCGCGGTGGCGGCATTCGTCCGGGCGAAGACCCGAACGATCCCGCGGCTGGGGAGCGCCTGCAGACGATCGACATCTTCGACCCGGTCTACGGGCGATTTCCCTTGCCGACGCCGGGTCCCCTCACCGATCGGGTCGAGACTCAGGAGTCGGTCGGCTTTTTCGTTCAGGACCAGATCAGCCTGACGGACCGGCTCGATGTTCGGATCGGGGCGCGCTTCGACGACTACCAGCAGGAGCTCAACAACCGCAGATCGGGATCGGTGACCGACCAGAGCGACACGCAGGTGTCTCCTCAGCTCGGGCTGGTCTATCTCCTGAACGGGCAGGTCTCGCTCTATGCGTCGTACGGTGAAAACTTCCGCCCACTGTCCGGCGGTCTCGACCCGAACACGAGCACATCGACCGAAGTCGGCGTGAAGTTCGAGCTGAACGAAGGCGCGATGGTGGGTACGGCAACGGTTTTCCAAGTGGAGCAGGAGAACATCTCGACGGTGGACGACAACTTCAACGCCACCGCGATCGGCGAGGCGGAGAGTCACGGGTTCGAACTGGACCTCAACGGAGACCTGGCGAAGGGTCTCACTCTCTGGCTGTCCTACACCTATGTCGATGCGCAGACTGAGAACGATTTCAACGATCCGAATTTTGGCGTCGGAATTCCTGCCGGCCAGCGCTTGCTCAACATTCCCGAGCATCAACTGGGGGTTCAGTTGGTCAAGGACTTCAGCGACCGCGGCTGGCCGCTGCGCGTGGGAGGCGGTGTCCTCCATGTCGGCGAGCGACTCGGCCAATTTGGAGACTTCTTTGGTCAGGGCCTCAGCGATTTTGTGTTGCCGGACTACACGATCTTGCGGCTCTTCGCCGACTACGAGGTGAACGAGGCGATTTCGCTGCGAGTGGACATCGACAATCTGTCGGACGAGGAGTACTACACGAATTCATTCGCGTCGCTGTGGGTTCAGCCGGGGACACCGCTGGCTGCCAGCGCGACGGCCGCCTACCGATTCTAGTCGAGGAGACGGTCATGAGTTTTTCACTCGAAACACGGTCTTTGTGTGTTGAGCGTTCGCGCGAGCCGGTGCTGAAGGACGTTTCCTTTGGCGTCGCCCCCGGGGAGGTCTACGCCCTGCTAGGTGGCAACGGCGCCGGGAAGTCGACGACGCTGCTGACGTTCTTGGGGTTTCTCGAGCCTTCGGCCGGCGAGGTCAGGGTGCAAGGTCGGATTGTTTCCGACCAACTCGCCTCTTCGCGGAAGGCGGTTTCCTACCTGCCCGAGGCGGCGACGCTCTACGGTCATCTGGATGCCTATCAGAATCTCGAGTACTTCCTGTCCCTGGCGAAGGTGCAGGCCTCGCGGGCAGACCTCGACTCCGCCTTGGACACGGTGTCGCTCCATAGCGATGCTCGGGCTAAGCGCATGGACACCTACTCGAAGGGGATGCGCCAGAAAGTGGCGATCGCGCTGGCACTGCTTCGCGAAACGCCGATCCTGCTCCTGGACGAGCCGACCTCGGGATTGGATCCGATCGCCATCGATGAGTTCCACGCGCTGGTGAGGGAACTGGCGGCGAAGGGCAAGACCGTCCTGATGGTCACCCACGATGTCTATGGAGCGTGCCAGGTGGCCGACCGGATCGGATTGTTGCGAAGAGGCGAACTCGTTGGGGCCTTTGACCGAAGCGCCGAGGGCAGCATCGAAACGGAGGCAGTTCACGCGGCGTTCGCCGGGCGGTCCGCGGAATGAGCACCGTGCTCACCATCGCGAGCGGCGAGATTCGATTGTGGCGGCGTACCCGCGTGGCGGTCCTCGCCGTGAGCGTCTTCGCCATCGTTCTTGTCGTGTCCTGTCTGCTGACGGCACTGCGGATCAGCAAGGCCGCCGAGGAGCGCAGCCGGCAGCAGGCGGCGGCGGAAGAAACCTTCCTTTCCCAGCCGGAGCGCCATCCGCACCGGATGGTGCACTACGGGCACTACGCCTTCCGGCCTCCGCCTCCGCTTGCCATCGTCGACCCGGGTGTCGATGCGATGACCGGCCAGTCCATCTTCCTCGAAGGGCACCGCCAGAATACGGCGATGTTCTCGGATGCCCATGCCAGCGCTGATCTCGGCGGTCTCGGCAGCCTGACCCCGGCGCTTGTCTATCAGTTCCTGCTTCCGCTCCTACTCATCGTCATCGGCCATGCCGTCATGGTGCGCGAGCGCGAAGCGCGGACGCTGGGTCCGCTCCTGGCGCAGGGCGTGACGGGCCGCCAGTTGTACGCTGGCAAGAGCGCAGCACTTTTGGGTGTCGCGGCGGTGATGCTGGTCCCGATGCTGCTCATGAGCGCCTACGGAGTGCTTTGGGGAGAGAGTTTCGCGGCCAGCCTCGGACTGTTCGGCATCTACGTCGCCTATGCCTTGGTCTGGTGCAGCGCCATCGTGCTCGTTTCGACCTTGGGCAAGGCGCGGGGCGTTGCGCTCGGCATCCTCGCTTCTCTCTGGCTGACCAGCACGCTGGTGGTTCCGCCGCTCGCGGTCGCGACAGCGGATGTTGCGGTGCCTTCCGAGGGCAAGGCTCAGTCCGACCTTCGGATGCAAGCCGAAATACGGAAGCTCGGCGATGGTCACAACGCGGCGGATCCGGCCTTCGCGAAGCTGCGGGCCAACTTGCTCGCCCTGTACGACGTCGAAGACGTTGCGGATCTGCCGATCAACTTCCGCGGCGTCGTCGCCCAGAGCTCCGAGGCCAGTCTCACCGAGCTCATGAATCGCTACGCCGAGGAGCGGATGGCGTTGGAGCTTCGGCAATCCAGCCGTGCGGCGATCTTCGGTTGGCTGTCGCCGACGATGGCGGTCTCCAGCGCGTCGCGAGCCGTTGCCGGCACCGACCTCGGCACCCATCATCGGTTCATGCGTGAGACCGAGGCGCTGAGATTCGACTTTGTTCAGGGTCTGAACCGGGTCCATGCACAACAGCTCGCATACAGTGACGACATCCATCGCAGCCGAGACCCGGACGCCGAGCGTCGCACCCGGGTGTCGGCGGAAAACTGGCAAGTCCTCGAGTCGTTCCGCTTTGAGCCCGATCCAGCAGGCCCGCGTTGGCGACGCGCGAGCGCGAGTGTGCTGCCGTTGCTTGCCTGGTTGGGGGTGTTCACGGTGCTCGGCTTTGCGTCTTCGGGTCGGGTGAAACCGTGAAGGGTGTCGCTCGGGAACTCGCTTTCCTCCTCCGCGATCGCGGTGTTCTCCTGTTCCTTGTCGTGGCTCTAGCCGCCTCCTCCGTCGCAGTCCTGTTGGGGGTAGTGGAAGTTGCACAGCAGAGGGCGACGATCGCTGAACTGCTCGCAGCCGATCGCGCCGAGCGGCAGGTCGTCCAGGCCGGGCAGACCGACTGGGGCGGCGCCGCCTACTACACGTTTCACCTGACCGTCGACGAACCGACGAACTTCGCCTTTGCCGCCCTGGGACAGAGAGACGTGTCGCCCTGGAAGCACCGCATTCGACTTCTCGCCCTCGAAGGACAAATCTATGAGTCCGATGCGGGAAACCCCGATTTCGCTCTGATCGGCCGATTTGACTACGCCTTCGTCGTCAGCCTGCTGGCGCCCCTGCTTCTGATCTTGTTGTTGCACGACGTGCGTTCCTCCGAACGGGCTGCCGGTCGCTATGAATGGCTCAGTGCCACGTCTGGGAGAGAGCGTTCGCCCTGGCGGATGCGGTCCGGGCTCAAGGTCGCTCTGTTGACGGGTTGTTTGCTCTTTCCGCTCTGGATCGGAGGGCTTGCTTCGAACTCCGGAGCAGGTGTTCTCGCGTCGGCAAGCCTGTTGACGGCGCTCCACCTGTTGTTTTGGTGGGGCGTCTGCAGCCTGGTCGATCGTTGCGGATGGACGAGTTCCGTCAATCTCGTTGCGGCGTGCGGCGTCTGGCTCCTGCTTGCCGTGATCGCACCCGCGGCCATCCAGGCCGCCGTCGATGCGTCGATCCCTCTACCCGATGGCGGCGACATCGTGCTGACGCAACGGGAGGCGGTGAATGACGCCTGGGACCTGCCGAAAGAGGCGACCATGGAGCCGTTCGTCGCTCGACACCCGGAATGGGAAGACCACATGGAGGTGACTCGCCCCTTTGAATGGAAGTGGTACTACGCCTTCCAGCAAGTAGGGGACCAAAAGGCCGAGGAGATTTCCCTCGCCTATCGAGACGGGCGCCAGCGCCGGGAGTCTCTGGCGGGAAAACTCTCCTGGCTGTCACCACCCGCTTGGATGGAGCGATCTCTGCAAAGAGCGGCCCGGACCGATGGTCGGTCGGCACTCGACTACGAGGATCGGGTGAGGCAGTATCACGCGGAGCTGAGAGCTTGGTACTACCCGAAGCTCTTCCCTGGCCTGCCCTTCGACCAGGACCGCCTGGCAGGAGTTCCGGAATATTCGGACTAGAGGCGACAGTGCTGCGGGGCGCCGCGCAGCAGCCAAAGATGGCCGGTTCCGCCCCTTCCAAGAAGGTGCCACCCGAATTTCAAGGCTTTTGAAATCAGAGGTTTACGATCTGAAGGCGCGGCGTCGGCCATTCGGGTGGCACCGGAGCGGGTGGAGGTTCCCGAGCGGTTGGTAACGGGGAGGGTGGTCGACCTTTCTCACCAGACCACGGTCTAGCTGAACCCGATCGCAAACTGCTTGCGCTTTCTCCTTTAGTCGAAGTTCGAGCTTCAACCTTCGACTTGGCCTTTCCGAGCCTCTTGGGTGGACATTCTTTGATACCAGGAATGGGAGATGAAATGGGTATCGAAACTGGCCTTGGACTCCTGGGGAGTGTTCTGGGCGCCCTGACAAGCCTTGCTGCGGGAGGAATGCTGTCAACAGAATCCGGTCGCGCCCTCCTTCGGTTTCTATACAAGAAACCAAGAGTCGCGAGTCCCCATTCCGCGCGTTTGGTGAGTCTAACGGTCGAACTTCAGCGCGTCTCACGGGAGATGGACGCTGCTCTCCTGCAACTCGAGCCAGTGATTCGAGACCGAAGAGAGACCGTCTCTCGTCTGGAGTCAGAACTCCTGGAGCTAAAGACTCGGGAGGATGATTTGAAGGTAAGTATCGAGCACCTGGAAAATGTCCCACTGGCTGCCGCCGAATACTTCAAGGACTTTCTCGACTCTGTACAGAGTCGAAACAGGAAACGTGACTATCTACTCTTTGGACTAGGGGTAGTTGCGTCGACGGTGATAGCTGTCGTGCTACAGCTTGCATTTCGGTAGTTCAAACGACGGGCTTGGACGGCCCTAGAGCGGCCTCGGTTCCAAGAGTCTAGGTGGCACTTCTCGCAGTGGTCTTTGGTGGTTGGCTGCGGCAGGTCGCAAGAGTAGAGAAGTCACTGCGGGACTGCCGCTACAATTTCGCTTAAGATTGAGGAATTATTGATTTATGGCCGTCTTGTCCTGCGGTTGCGGACGGGGGAGGGTTCGCGGGTGAAAGAGAAATTCTTCAGGTTCACGGGTGGCTTGGCGGCTGCACAAGGGGCTCTCGCTGGCTGGTCCGAAGAATTCAGCAAGTTCTACTCGTCCGGTTACCGCTGTCCGAAATGCGACGAAAGACTCGTCGACGGTATCGGTGCCGTCTCCGCCAGGTTCTACGGCGCTGGCAATCGTAGGATCCCGGTCTGGAAGATGGCGCCCTACCGCGCTGAGCGTGCGGAGTGTCCCAGGTGCCTCTACTCGTGGCCGGTGAAGGACGATTCGCTTCCAGCGAGTTCTCAAGATGCAGCGAAGGTCGTGGGAGTTCAGGAAACGGAGCGAGTGGAGGAGCACCTCGGCAAAGACCTGAGGACGATCGACAACTCTCGAAGCTCGGCGGCCATCAAGCGGCGGTTCACCATCAGCAAGCAGTGGACCAGAACCCTGTCGGTCGAATATGAGCAGGCCGAGTCTCAGAATGCCGGTTTCTCCCTGGGGGCGGATGGGGTAGGAGTGGAATCGTCGATTGAAGAGTCGATTCGAAGGAAGTACGCCCTGGAGGAATCGACGACGGAGTCCTACTCAGAAGAAGTAGAAATCAGTGTGCCCGGCAAGACCCATCTATCGGTCATCTTCAACTGGAAGAAGATCTGGCAACTCGGAGTCGTTTCCGTTCAGATCCAAGCCGGGCAGGTTGTACAGATTCCCTTCCGCGTCGCGGTGGGTTTGACCTTTGACCAGATCCAGGCCGATTCGGACGGGACGGGCTAATCCCTCGCACCGTGCCATCCCATGGAGGTGCCATCCCATGGAGGTGCCACCCGATTGTCAAGCGTCTTGAAATCAGTGGTTTGATCGCGGTTCCAACGCCGAACGGGCCCGTCAGGAGACGCGCAGCACCAGGTAGGTGACATCGTCTTCGAGTTCTCGCCCGCTCCAGGTGGAGACTCTTCGACTCAGTGCCGCCACAATGTCTTCCGGCGATGCGTCGGGCTCGACGGCGTCGGAAAAGAATCCTTCGACGCCTTCGTAGCCCAGCACCTCGCCCTCGGCGCCTTGGAGCTCGGGCAGTCCGTCGCTCATCAGCAGTAGGGTGTCGCCTGCTTCGAGATCGACCCTTGCCAGCGAGTAGGGAAAGTCCATCGGTGATCCCAGGGGAGCTCCGCTGAGTGCCAGTTCCTCGACCGAGCCCGTGACGTGGCGGTGAATCAAGGCCGGCGGCATTCCCGCGCCTACGACTTCGAGCCGTCGACCGGTGAGGTGAGCGAGGGCGAAGGCCATGTGAAGCCTTCCGAGACGCATGGTCCGCAGGGCCTTCGCCATCCTCGCTGCGACATCGACGAGATCGTCCGTGTTGGCGCTGTAGGCAAAGAGGCTCTTGGCCGCTACTACCATCATGCCGGCTTTCAAGCCGTGGCCGGTCGCGTCTCCCAAGGCGAACAGCAGGGAGCCGTCCTCACGCTCGATGACGTCGTAGTAGTCGCCGCCCACTTCCGTCGCGGTTTCCATACGAGCCGCCATCCGGACCTCCGGACGCCGAGGAAGCTCTCGCGGTACCAAGGAAAGCTGCAGCTCCCGCGCCTGATCGAGCTCCAGGGACTTTCGAGCATCTTCCTCCTCGAGGAGCCGGCGCTCGAGTTCGGCCTGGTGCTGGATCTGTGCTTCGCGCCGTCGGCTGACGCCCCGCGCCGCCACCGATGCGGGAAGGGCGAACAAGAGGGATAACAGCACCGCACCACCAATCAGTGAGCGCCGTAGGCGGCCGAGTTCCGCGTAGACTCGATCCAGATTCTTGTGAGTCGAGACGGTCCAGCCAGTGCCGGGAACGCTCGTGAAGTACACCTTCTCCTCGGACATTTGCGGCCCAAAGGTCAGCAGGCCGTCGGCGCTTTCTCCGCGCTCGATAAAGGTGCTCCACGGACCTTGCGCTTCCTGTCCGCCGGCCGGCGAGAAGATCGCTCCCGGCTTGACGTCCATACCGAGCTTGTCGAGGTTCGGGTGACTGAGGTAGCGGCTGCTACCCCGCTCGATCAGGCAAACGTATCCACGGTCCACGTCGCTACCCGCCGTCGCCGCCTGGAACTCGAGAATCGCCTCGTCTTCACTCAGTCCAGCCTGCAGTCGAGATTCCAGAAAGGCGGTCATCGAGCGCGCCTGGCGCTGATTCACGTCGCTGGCCAGGTCGAGATACACCCGCTGCGCGAAGCCAAGAATCCACGGTACGGCTGCGAAGCCGACGACGAGGATGGACAAGAAGACAGCGGCGAAGGTGTAGAACGTGGGGCGCCACGTCGCTGCGATGGTGCGCTGTTGGTCAACACGATCCATGTGGAGACTTCCTCTCTGAAGCGGGGTCTATCCAGGTGCTATCGAAGGGTGGCGTCAGGTTGAAGGCCCCCAGAGATCTGAAGTCTCGAGCGCTTCACCCAGACGAGGCTTGCCTGCTATACGCTTGCCGCGGCCGAAGCGATCTCTGGATATGCGGCATAGAAACCCGCATCCTGGGCCCAAGCACCATTTCGGGCTTCCCCTTGGGAGGTCTTGTGGAGAAGACCGAGGCGATCGAGGCGCCGTCCCCAGGGTCGCCAGGGTCACCGCGGTGTCGTCGGCGGGCAGGCGCTCCAGGCGCACCCGTCCGGATTCGATGCGAATGACGGCGTTCGCGGCGTCGCCGCGGTGGAAGGGGAAGCTTCCGCGAGGGAAGGTTTTGCAGGTGCTCTCGACGTCGCTCGGGAAGGGAGCGGACTTCGCAGAGATCAGTACGCGTTGGTCTGCCGCAGGCCGTGGCGGAGGGTCATCCAGAGGATCTTGAGATCGAGCGTCAGGGACCAGTTTTCGATGTAGTAGAGGTCGTACTGGAGGCGCTTTTTGATCGAGGTGTTGCCGCGCCAGCCGTGCACCTGGGCCCAGCCAGTGATGCCGGCCTTGACCCGGTGGCGGAGCATGTACTGCGGTAGCTTGTGCTTGAACTCCTGGACGAAGGCCGGGCGCTCCGGGCGCGGGCCGATCAGGGACATGTCGCCCTTGAAGACGTTCCAGAGCTGCGGCAGTTCGTCGATCGACCAGCGGCGGATGAACTCGCCGACGCGGGTGCGCCGCGGATCGTCGCGCACCGCCCACACCGGGCCGGTGGAGGCCTCGGCGTTGACCCGCATGGAGCGCAGCTTGAGCATGGAGAAGGACTTGCCGTCGAGGCCCATGCGCTCCTGGCGATAGAAGATCGGGCCGCGGTCTTCGAACCAGATGGCCGCCGCCACGATCGGCAGGAAGGGCAGCAGCAGGAGCATGCCGAAGCCGGCGGCGGAGATGTCCATCGCCCGTTTGAATAGGCTGCTCCAGCCCTGGAGCGGCACCTGCGACAGGTTGATGACCGGCGTGCCGTCCACATCCTCCAGGGTGGCGTTGAGGGTGGCGTACTGCAGGATGTCCGGCACCAGGCGCACCTCCACGCACTCCTGGCCGATACGCTGCAAGACCCGCATCATCTTGCGGTGGGCTTCGAGGGGCAGGGCCACGAACACCTGGTCGATGCCGTAGTCCTCGATCACCTCGTCGACTTCCCCGAGCTTGCCGAGCACCGGAATGCCGTCGGCTTTGGTGTCGGCCTTGCCGGGATCGTCGTCCAGGAAGCCGACCACTTCGAAGCCCAACTCCCGGTGGGCCAGCAGTTTGGCGGTGATCTCTTTGCCGAGGGCACCGGCGCCGATCACCAGGATGCGCTGGATGTTGTAGCCGGCCAGGCGCAGCTTGCGCAGGGAGGCCCGAAGGATCATCCGGGCGGTGGTCGCCATCAGAACGTTGAGGACCGCGAAGATCGCCAGAAAGGGGCGGCTGAAGGTGAAGTACTCAATGCTGTCCGGCGCGACCGTCGGCCGATACCAGGTCATGAAGGCGGACATCAGAACGGTGCCCACCAGCACCGCCATCACCAGGGTGAGCACCTCGTCCACCCGGCTGCGGCCACGCTGCACCCGATAGAGGCCGTGAAAATAGAACACCACCGGCCACACCATCGCCACGAAGGGCAACAGCATCAGGTAGGGGCCAAAGGAGGGGACCGTCTTCGTCAGGGGGACGATCTGGGCTTCGAAGCGAAGCGCCCAGGCGCCGAAAAAGGCGGCGAGAGTGGCGAGAATATCCGCCGTGACGTAGAGGCCCGCCGTTGTGCGATGGCGCTTGTGAATCAACGAGTTGGCTCCCCCCGGGATGAGCGAACGGTCTCGACGATCGAGACGAAACGATCCAAGAAACGAGCAGCAGAGAAAGCCTCCGCCCGGGCGCGGAGGTCCCGAATATTGAAGCCCATCCGGGGGATCTTGTCAATCGCCGCCGCCAATTCGTCGGGATCGTCCAGGTGGTCTACCAACCAACCGTGGACCCCGTGTTCGACGATGTCGAGGACCCCGCCGCGCCCCAGGGCGACCACCGGGGTGCCGCAGGCGAGGGCCTCCACCGGCGCGATGCCGAAGTCCTCGATCCCCGGCTGCACCAGGCAGCGGGCTCCCCGGAGCTGCTCCCGCAGGGCCTCGCCGGTGAGGCGCCCGAGGAACCGGACGCGAGCGTTGCCCGCCTGCCGCTGGAGGCGAGAGAGTTCCGGGCCGGCGCCGACGATGCGCAGCGGCAGGTCGAGTCGTCGACAGGCGACAATCGCCATCTCCACCCGTTTGTACGGAGCCAGGGCCGTCACCACCAAGGCGTAGTCCTCACCGGCCGGCGCTTCCCCTTCCGCCGGCCGGAAGAAGTCGACGTCCACCGGCGGATGAAGAACTTCCGCCGAGCGGCCGTAGAAGCGTTCGATGCGCCGGGCGACGAAGTGAGAGTTGGCCAGGAACCGATCCACCCGTGGGGCCGAGGCGACGTCCCAGGCGCGCAGTCGCGACAGGGCCATCCCGCGCAGCCGAGGTACCAGTCCGCGGCGGCCTGGAAAGTAGGCGTGCTCTTGATCCCAGGCGTAGCGCATGGGGGTGTGGCAGTAGCAGACGTGCAGGGTGTCCGGCCCCGGGATCACCCCTTTGGCGACGCAGTGGCTGGTGGACAGGATGAGGTCGTAGCCGCTGAAATCGAAATCCTCGATCGCCGCCGGGAAGAGCGGCAGATAGCGCCGGTAGTGTTTTTCGAGGCCCCAGGCGCGTTGCAGGAAACTGGTGCGGATGGGGTGCGATTCGAGGGCTTCGGAGACGCTGCCGGGGAAGTGGAACAGGGTGTAAAGGGGGGCATCCGGATGGAGCGAGGCGATGGCCTCCAGCACCTTTTCGCCGCCCCGCATGCCGGTGAGCCAGTCGTGGACCAGCGCGACTCGCGGCTGGGGAGGGGCTCCGCCGGCACTCATCCTTTGTCCGCACCCTTGATGCCGTTGCCGTTCGAGCCGCGGCGCGACCCCCGCCGGCCCTTGCCTTGTTCGATCACGCGCTGGTAGATCCCCAAGGTGCGTTCGGCGGTGCGACGCCAGTGGAAGTCGTCGGCGCGCCGCCGGCCGAGTTTAGCGAGGGCGTTGCGGTGGTCCTCATCTTCCATGCAGCGGGCGATGGCCCGGGCCATCGCCTCGACGTCGAGGGGATCGACCAGATGGCCGTAACCCTCGGCGACCTCCTTGAGCGCCGAGGTGTTCGAAGTGATCACCGCCACGCCGGAGGCCATGGCCTCGACCACCGGCAGGCCGAAGCCCTCGTACAGGGTGGGGTAGACGAACAGCGTGGCGCCCTGGTAGATCGCCGGCAGGGCCTCCGAGGCGACGTGCCCCAGCAGATGCACACGATCCGCAATACCGAGCTGTTCGGCCCGCTGGCGCAGCTTGAACTCGGCGCCGCTGCGGTCGCCCACGCACACCAGCGGGGCGTCGAAGTCATGGAGTTGGCGCGCCCGGGCATAGGCCTGGATCACGTTGTCGAGGTTTTTGTGCTTCTTGCTGGCATTGCCGACAAACAGGACATAGGGCCGCTCGATCTCCAGGCTGCGCAGCGCCAGCGCCAGCTCGTCTTCGGCGAGGTGGTTGCGGTACACCTCATCCACCCCGTAATAGACCACCTCGATCTTGTCTCCGCTCATATCGAAGTAGCTGATCAGGTCCGCGCGGGTGTTGCGCGAACCGGCGATGATCGCGTCGCCGCGGGACAGCGAGCGGCGGATCATGCGCTGGGCGTAGAAAAAGGCCAGCCGGCTGGGCAGAAACTCCGGATAGAGCAAGTGGATGATGTCGTGGATCGTCACCACTACCTTCGAGGGCACCACCGCCGGCAGGGTGTAGTGGGTGGCGTGGAAGAGGTCGAGATCGAGGCGGAAGAGGCGCCACGACAGGGTGACCATCTCGCGCAGGGAATAGACCGGCGAGCGCTCCTGCACCAGGCGAAAATTCTCCGGCAGACCGGACAGGCTGTCCCGCCCCTCGGCGGTGCGGGTCAGCAGGACGTATTGGTTCTCCGAGTCGATCTCCGCCAGGCCGTAGATCAACTGCCGGATGTAGGTGCCGATGCCGAAGTCCTGGACTTTCCGGGCGTCGATGCCGATGGTGTAGGACAAGATCGTTTCTCGCAGGGGTAGGGCGACGGCAGAACGGCCGCCGCAAGCGCCCTTAGTCTAACGCTTCCAAGAAGATCCGTTCCATGCCCTCGGCGGTTTTCTGCCAGGTGAAGGCTTGTGCCCTGCGTTGGCCGGCCTCGCCGAGGGCGGCGGCTCGCCGGGGATCGTCGAGCAGGCCCTCCAGGGCTTCGGTCAAGGCGTTGGGTTTGTCCGGGTCGAACAGCACCCCGGCCTCGCCCACCACCTCCGGCAGGCTCGAGCGATCCGTGGTCACCACCGGCACGGCGCAGGCCATCGCTTCGAGGGGCGGCAGGCCGAAGCCCTCGTAGAGCGAGGGAAATACGAAAAGGGAAGCTCCCTGGAACAACTCGACCAGTCGTGCGCGGGGCACGCGGCCGACGTGGTGCAGGCCTTGGTCTCGCAGCGAGGCGATGCGTTGCGCCAACGGGTCGCTGCCCCAGCCGGCACCGCCGGCGATCACCAGCGGCGGAACGTCCGGTCGCCGCTGCCGCAGGTCGAGCCAGGCATCCACCAAAGCGCCGACGTTCTTGCGCGGTTCCAGGGTGCCGGCGAAGAGCCAGTAGCCCTCCGGTGCGCCGAGAGAGTTGCGCATGGTAGCGATCCTGGCCGGAGGCGCCGGCGCGAAGGCCGGTTCCACTCCTGGCGGCACCACTCGCAGCCGGTCGGCGCAGCTCCGTTCGAACGCCTTGAGGTCTTCCGCCGCCGCTTGCGACAGGGTCACCACGAAACGGGCCTGGCGCAGCGTCGAGCGCAGGAACGGCCGCAGGCTCCAGCGCACCTTCGCGGTGTGCGCCGCGGGAACGTGGATCGCCGTCAGGTCGTGGACGGTGGCGACGGCGGGCACCGGGCACCAGCGGGGCAGGGTGAGGATGGGAGACCACACCAGGTCGACATCGCCCCGCCGCAGCCGCAGCGGCAACCGCACCTGCTGCCAGAGGACGCCGAGGGGGCTCGACTGGTCTTCCAGGGCGACTCCGGCGGCGGTCAGTTGATCCGCATGGGTGGGTGGTTTGTGGGCCAGCCCGAGCAGCTCGAAGGTGCCGCGCTCAGCGAGGGCTTCGAGCAGGCGCTCGGTGTAGACGCCGATTCCCGTCGGCTCCGGAACCAGGGCTCGCAGGTCGACGGCGAGGGTCGGTTTCCCCATGGCGCCGAGTTTACAGGCGGTCGGCCGGCTTTCCGCCCCCGTGGCCGAAGGCTGGTGAGAAGGACAGGCAAGACCTCGGTATGATGTCCGACGCTTCGATCTCCGTCGGACATCGGTTCCACGCACCATGACATCGTCCCGCCTTCTCCACGCCCTCTGCCTGGGAGCCCTGCTCCTCGGCCTGTCCGGCACCCTGTACAAGATTCACTTTCCGCCCGGGCCGGTGGCCGACGAGGCGGCCTACGTGATGATCGCCCAGAGTCTGTGGCACGACCACGATCTGACCTACGACCACCGCGACCTGCGGCGGGCCTACCGCATCTGGGATCAAGGCCCCTACGGCTTGATCCTGTTTACCGACGACGGCGGCGAGACGATGCACTACGGCAAGCCGCTGCCCTACTCGGCGGCGGCGGTGCCGTTCTACGCCGTGTTCGGTGTGCAGGGGCTGGTGATCCTGAACATGGTGCTGTTCCTGGCGATGTTCGGCACCGGGCTGTGGCTGGTGGGCCGCGAGGCGCCGCCCGGGACGCCGGTCGCTCTTTGGGTGGGCGGTTTCTTCTTCGCTTCGGCGGCCTTCGTCTACGTTTTCTGGATGCAGCCGGAAGTGTTCAACATGGCGTGCCTGTTTTTTCCGGTTGCCATCGGCTGGCGGCTACGCCACCACGAGAGCTTCGCCCGCCGGCATCTGGCGGCGCTCTTCGTCGCCGGCGGCCTGCTGGCGGCGGCTTTTGTCTCGAAGGAGCCGACGGTGCTTCTCGGGGCGCCGTTGGGGATCGATCTGCTGTGGCGCAAGCGCTTTCGCGGCGTCGCGGCGCTGGCCGCCGGCGCGCTGGTGGCCGGTGGCCTGTTGATCGGCCTGCAGTGGAAGCTGACGGACCACTGGAGCCCCTATCGCGATGTTCAGCGGCGCTCCTTCGAGGCCACTTTCCCGCTGGAGGCGGAAGGCGACCTGTGGGAGCTCTACAAGGGCACCAGCTTCGGTTCTTGGTCCGGCGTGCGGCCGGCGACCACTTTGCCGGTGCTGGCGCGGAATGTCGGCTACTTCCTGGTCGGGCGGCACACCGGTCTGCTGCCGTACTACCCCTTCGCCCTGCTGGCGCTGGGACTGTTTTTCGCCAAGCCGCGCAGTCGCTATCGGGTGCTGCTGCTGCTCTCGGCGGCCGCCTATTGTTTGCTCCTCTTCCTGCTGCGGCCGGGGAACTACCACGGCGGGGCGGGCTTCATCGGCAATCGCTATTTCGCCTCGATCTATCCGGCGCTGCTGTTCCTGCCGGGGATCTTCCGCGCCCGCTGGTCGCTGCTAGCCCCCTTCGCCGCCGCCGGTCTGTGGACCGCCTCGGTGGTGGCGGTGCCGGTGATGATGATCGCGCCGGAGTTCACCCTCCAGACCCACGTCCGCTCGCGGCCTTTCCAGGCCCTGCCGCTGGAGCTGACCCTGCTGCCCAACGGTCGCATCCCAAGCTACTTCCAGCGCAATTGGGGGCAGGGCAACTGGGTGCTGCGACGCGACAACTTCTTTGGGCAGGAGCGCCACCCGCACGGCATCTGGGTGCGCGGCGATTCGAAGAGCGAGGTGATCGTGGCGTCGCCGGAGCCGCTCGATTCCTTGCGGTTCACCGTGTACTCGCCCTTGGCGGAGAATGTGTTGACCCTGGACAGTGGCCGCCGGCGACTGACGGTGCGCTTCGACACGCCGGCCAAGCGCAGCGGGATGGAGGTGGAATTGCCGCTTCAAGAGACGGCTCGGAATCTCGGCTTCTTTCCCCAGGGGCCGCCGGATCACCTCTACCGGTTCACCCTGGAGACAACGGACGGCTGGGTGCCCCAGCGGACCGACCGCAACAGCCAGGACCTGCGCTACCTGAGCGTCTTTTTGAGTTTCACCGGAGAGTCCCCGTGAGCGAACATCCGCCGCCGAAAGAGAACCTCGTGGATCGCGAGCGCGTCGCCGAAGTGCTGGAGCGGGTGCGCGCTGGCGTGCGCCTGCGCCAGGGCGAATTGGCGAGCCTCGGCGAACGACGCGAAGAAACCCGCCTGCAGCTCGCCGAGCTGCGCCGCCGGGAGTTTGTCGACGAGCCGCTGCCGGTATCGCCACGGCCGGTGCTGGGGCGGCTGCTGGTCTTTGCCCGCAAGGGGTTCTTTCACCTCTTCGCCAAGTGGTTTGCCCGGCCGGTGCTGGAGCAGCAGAACGCCTACAATCGCATCGCCGGGCAGCTGCTGGAGGAACTCACCGGCTCCCAGGAGCGCCTGCTCGAAGCCCTCGACGGCATCGACCGCCGGCTGCGCACCCTCGAAGAGCGGCTGGCTGACGACCCGGAGCGGGCAGGGGACGGAACCGAATGAGCCAGCGCATTCTGGTCTGCAACAGCCAGATGCCCTTCCTGTGGGGCGGCGCAGAGATCCTCGCCGAGTCGCTGGTCGAGGAGCTGGCGAAGCGCGACTTCGAGGTCGAGCTGGTGCGGCTGCCCTTCAGCATGGCGAGCCGCCGGGCGCTCTTGGAAAGCGCTCTTGCCTGGCGCCTCCTCGACGTCACCGCCGTCGAGGAAAAGACCATCGACCGGGTGATCTGTACCCGCTTTCCGTCCTACCTGGTGCGCCATCCGCGCAAGGTGGTGTGGCTGGTGCACCAGGTGCGCCAGATCTACGACCTGCGCGGTACCCATTACTCGAACTTCGACGACTCGCCGCGCGACGAGCGGGTGGTCGAGATGGTCCACACCATGGATCGCCGCAGCCTGTCCGAGGCGCGCCGGCGCTTTGCCATTTCGCAGAACGTCGCCGGACGCCTGGAGCGCCACTTGGGGCTGACCGCCGAGAGTCTGTACCCGCCCTCCAAGCTCGCCCCACGGCTGTCGCCGGGCCCAGAGTCGAACAAGAGTGGCGACTACGTTTTTTCGGCCGGCCGGCTGGTGCAGCCGAAGCGTTTTGAACTGCTGATCCGGGCGATGCCCCATGCGCCGGGGGTGCGCTGCGTGATCGCCGGCCGCGGGCCGGAGCGCGAGCAGCTGGAGGCCCTGGCGGAGCAGTTGGGGGTGGCCGACCGGCTGGAGCTGCCCGGCTGGGTGTCGGATGACGAGCTGGTGTCCTACTACCGGGACTGCTTGGCGGTGTTCTACGCCCCCTTCGACGAGGACTACGGCTATGTGACCATCGAGGCCTTCAAGGCCGGCAAGCCGGTGCTCACCACTTCCGACGCCGGCGGGGTGCTCGAATTCGTGGTGGACGGCGAGAACGGATACGTGTGTGAGGCCGGCGCCGATGCCGCCCTCGGCCGGCGCATGGCGGCCCTGGCGGCGGACCGCGAACTCGCCAGCCGCCTCGGCGCCGCTGGCGAAGGCGCCGTGGCGGATATCGATTGGGACCACGTCATCGCGCGGCTGACGGAGTAGGGGGGAGCGATGCGCGTCGCCTACCTGAGCCCGCTTCCGCCGCGCCCCTCGGGGATCGCCGACTACAGCGCCGAGCTACTGCCGGCCTTGGCCGAGCACTGGAACCTCGACCTTTACACCGAGGCGGACTACCGACCGAGCGAGGAGCTGGCCGAAGGCTTCACGGTGCGGCCGGTGAGCGATTTTCCGCGGCGCGCCGGGGAGTACGACGCGGCGGTCTACCAGATCGGCAACCACCCGCTCTTCCATGGGCCGCTCTACCGGGCGCTGCAGGAGGTGCCGGGTGTGCTGGTGCTGCACGAGTATGTGCTGCACCACATGCTGCGGGAGCTGACGGTGGTGGCCGGCGACGCCGACGCGTACCTCCAACTGCTGCGCTACTGCGCCGGATCGACCGGCCATCGCCTGGGCCGCCGCATGCTCACCACCGGCATTCCGGTGGACCCTTGGCGCTATCCGCTCTTCGAGCGGGCGGTGGATGCCTCGCGGGCGGTGATCGTTCACGGTGAGACCGCGCGGCAGCGGATCCTCGCCAGCCGCCCGTCGGCGGAGGTGTTCGCCGTGCCGCAGCACTTCAGCCTGGGGGCCGAAGCCGAGGCCGGCGACCGACAAGCCCTGCGAGCGGCGCTCGATCTGCCCGCCGCCGGGCTGCTGGTGGCGACCTATGGCTTCCTGTCGCGGCCGAAGCGCATCGATGTTTGCCTGCGGGCCTTCGCTCGGCTGCGGCGGCGGTATCCGGAGGCCCTATTCCTGCTGGTGGGCGATGCCGACCCGCGCCTCGAACTCGCGGAGCGCCTGGCCGGCGAGCTGGGGGTGGGCGTTCGTTGGATCGGGCGCACACCGATGGTGACCTTCCAGCGCTACCTGACCGTTTCCGACATCGCCCTCAATCTGCGTTATCCGACCGCCGGCGAAACCTCGGCGGTGCTGATGCGCCTGCTCGCCCTTGGCAAGGCGGTGGTGGTGAGCGACGCCGGCGCCTTCGCCGAGATTCCGGACGGTTGTGTCGCCAAGATCGATCCCCGCCAGGGCGAGGAAGAGACCCTTGCTCGCACCCTCGAGCTGCTGGCCGGAGATGCCGGCCTGCGCCGCTCCCTCGGCGCCAACGCCCGCCGCTACATGCTCGGAGCACACACCCTGGAGCACACCGCCGCCGGCTACGCCCGGGCGGTGGAGGAGACGGTGCGGCGGAAGCTCCAGCCGAGCCCGCCGGTGCCGCCCCTGGCGCCCTATCCGGAGGAGGACGTGGCGAGCGACCTGTACGAGGCGGTGGGCGCCCACCTGGCGGATCTGGGCATCGAGGACGGCGAGGGAGAGCTGCTGTCTGCCGTCTCCGAGCGGTTGGTGGATTTGGGGATTTGCCCGGCCAAAGCCTAATTGACAGGCGTTCTCCCGTTAGCGTAGGCTCATCGTTCGGTTCGGGGATCGGTACTATTTGATCCCGGATCGCGCTCGGCGGTTGCCGAGCGTCCTCGATCACTCCGGTTCTCACCATGAAGATTCGTCTCGATGAAGCGCGGGTTCAGCCCATCGAATGGGACGAAACGCTGTTGGTGCCGGTGGGGGAACTGGGCGGCATCGACGAGCTGGTGGTCCTCGGGCCGGTCATCTGGCGCGGTCGGGTGGTGGAGGTAGAGGGCGGTTTTTTTCTGCGCGCCCGCCTCGAAGCCAGTCAAGGGCTGCGCTGTGATCGCTGCCTGACGGAGTTCGAGCGCGACCTCGAAGGGGACGTCGAACTGCTGGTGGTGATCGACGAACCGCCGGAAGACGACGAGATCGAACTCCGGGCGGACGATCTCGGGATCCTCTACCACGACGGTGAGGAGTTCGATACGTGGCCGCTGCTGATCGAGCATCTAACCCTCGGCGTGCCAATGCAGCCCCTCTGTCGGGACGACTGCCGGGGACTGTGCGCACGCTGCGGCGAGGACTTGAACGACGGGACTTGCGACTGCGGCCAAGAAGAGCCGGATCCGCGCTGGGCCGCTCTCGCGCAGCTCAAGGACCGCCTGTCCAATTGACGATGGGCGAAAGGGCAGGACGAAACAGAAGAATTCTGGACCGGCGATGAGGCCGGTCCGCAGCTAAAGGTTAGAAGCCATGGCCAATCCAAAACGACGTACATCCAAGGCTCGCCGTGACCGGCGCCGGGCCCATGACGCCCTTTCGCGCCCGAGCGCGTCGCTGTGCCCCGAGTGCGGTGAGACCAAGATGCCGCACCGCGCCTGCCGCGCCTGCGGTTCGTACCGCGGCCGCGACGTCATTGAGCCCAAAGACCTTCTCTAGTCAGCAGACTGCTGGAGAAGCGCTTCGCGCATCTTTTCAGCAGGTCTGCTGACCGGGATGTCAGGGGGGCTAGGGCGCCCCCCTCACCGCAAGAAACGTTGTTCCTTGCGGTTCACCCCCGTCCACGGCGGCGCTGCCGCCGCCTCGCCCTTCGGGCCCGGTCGCGGGCTGCGAGAGGCTCACTGCGGCCTGCGGTGAAGACGCGGGCCTTTGTTAGAATTTCGCTTTCTCAGGTCCGTCCTGCGGACTGCCGAAAACTGCTGATGTGGATCGCCGTCGATGCCATGGGAGGAGACCACGCGCCACGGGCGGTGGTGCGCGGCGCCTGCCGCGCGGCCCACGAAGACGGCACCGGGATCCTGCTGGTCGGTGACCAAGAGGCGATCCGCAGAGAGCTGAAGTCCGGCGGTTCCAAGGCCGCCGAATGCATGCGGGCCGAGCGCATTGAAGTGGTTCACGCGCCGGAGGCCGTCCGGATGGACGAGCCGGCGATCACCCCCATCCGAAAGAAACGCCAGTCTTCCATCCGTCGCTGCGCCGAACTGGTGCGCGATGGGCGGGCGCAGGCGATGGTCTCCGCCGGCAACACCGGCGCCGCCATGATCAGCGCCAAGATGGTGGTGGGGACCGTCGCCGGAGTCGATCGGCCGGCGTTGGCGGCGGTGCTGCCGAACGGTTACGGGAGGACGGTGTTGCTCGACGTCGGCGCCAACGTCGATACCCGGCCGGAGCAGCTCCGGGAGTTCGCTGTGATGGGCCACTTCTACGCCCAGGAGGTGGTGGGCACACCGGCGCCCAAAGTCGGCCTGCTCTCCATCGGCGAGGAAGAGAGCAAGGGCACGGATTTGACCCGCGAGGTGTTCAAGGTGCTCAAGACCACCGGCCTCAACTTCGTCGGCAATGTCGAAGGTAGCGACGTGTTCAACGGGGCGGTGGACGTGATCGTGTGCGACGGCTTCGTCGGCAACGCGGTGTTGAAGAGCGCCGAATCCCTCGCCCAGCTCCTCGGCCGCATGCTGCGGGAGGAGCTGGAGAAGGGGGTGCACACCCGCCTCGGCTACCTGATGGCGAAACCGGCCTTCGACCAGTTCCGCCGCCGTACGGACTACCGCGAGTACGGCGCGGCACCGCTGCTGGGGGTCGAGGGCGGCTGTTTCATCGGCCACGGCCGGTCGAACGACCGGGCGATTTTGAGTTCGATCCGGCGGGCGGTGGAGTTCTGCGGTGCGAACCTCCACCATAAGATTCGCGACAAGATCGCCGAGCTGCACAGTGAGGAAGAGCGTTTGCTGGGAAGTCGCCCGCTCGAAGCGCCGGTGAGCTGAAGTTTAAATTTAGAAGAGAGGGAGTCTGAAGGTCATGGCGAAGACGGCATTTGTGTTTCCCGGCCAGGGATCCCAGAAGGTGGGCATGGGCCAGGACTGGGCGGAAGGCTGGAGCGAGGCGCGGGACGTCTTCGCCGAAGCCGACGACGTTTTGGGCTTTGCTCTGTCGACCCTGTGCTGGGAAGGTCCGGAAGAGGACCTTCGCCTCACCGCCAACACCCAGCCGGCACTGCTGACGGTTTCCACCGCGGTTCATCGCGTGGTGGCCCGCGACCGGGAGGCCGGCCCCGGCAAGTTCGAAGCCGCAGCGGTGGCCGGCCACAGCCTTGGCGAGTACTCCGCTCTGGTGGCGGCCGGGGTGTTGACCTTTGCCGACGCTCTACGCCTGGTGCGCCGCCGCGGCGAGCAGATGCAGCTCGCCGTGCCCGCAGGGGAGGGCACCATGGCGGCGATTCTCGGCCTCGATGGCGATGCGCTGGCGGCGATCACCGGCGAGGCCGCCGGCGACCAGGTGTGCTCCGTGGCGAACTACAACGCGCCGGGGCAGATTGTGATCGCCGGCCATAGGGCCGCCGTCGAACGCGCCGTTGAACTGGCGAAGCCGGCCGGCGCCAAGAAAGCCGTGATGCTGCCGGTGTCCGCGCCCTTCCACTGTTCGTTGATGGCGCCGGCCCGGGAGGCCATGGCCGAGGCGCTGGCGGCGACGGAGTTTCGTGATCCGTCGGTGCCGGTGGTGACCAACGTCGATGCCCGGCCGGTGACCTCCGGCGCCCAAGCGCGCGACGCGCTAGTGCGGCAGATCGACAGCCCGGTGCGCTGGGTGGAGTCGATCGAGACGATGGTCGGCGAGCTGGGGGTCGGGCGCTTCTGCGAACTCGGCCCAGGCAAGGTGCTTTGCGGCATGATCCGGCGCATCGCCCGCGGCTCCAGCCAGGTCGCCATCGGCGAGGCGGAGGCCTACCGCGCGCTGGAAGCCTGACTGAGATACCCTTTCGGCCGACGAGATTTCGCCCGATTGGGGCGGAAGCTCAAAACTTGCGGGAGAACGACGTGACGAGATTCGAAGGCAGGACGGCCCTGGTGACCGGGGCCTCGCAGGGCATCGGTGAGGCCATCGCGCGCCGCTTGTCGGCGGACGGGGCGACGGTGATCCTGGCGGCGCGCAACCGAGAGCGCCTCGAGCAGGTGGCGGCGGAGCTGACCGATGCGGGCGGCACGGCACACGTTTTCCCCCTCGATCTTTCCGACGGGGCGGCCGTCGAGGAGCGGGTGGCGGAGCTGCCGGCGGAGGTCGAGATCCTGGTCAACAACGCCGGCATCACCGCCGACAATCTGCTCGCCCGCATGTCCTTGGACGACTGGGACCGGGTGCTCCGCACCAACTTGACCGGCGCCTTCGTATTGACCAAGGCGCTCGTGCGGGGCATGATGCGCAAGCGTTGGGGGAGGATCCTGTCGGTTTCTTCGGTGGTCGGCCTGATGGGCAATCCCGGCCAGGCCAACTATGCCGCCTCGAAGGCGGGCCTCGTCGGCTTCACCAAGTCGCTGGCTAAGGAGCTGGGGAGCCGGGGCATCACCGTGAACGTCGTGGCGCCGGGGTACATCACCACGGCGATGACCGAGCGGCTGCCGGAAGCGTCGCGCCAAGAACTGACCGGAGCCATCCCCCTGAAACGGATCGGAACCGTTGACGACATCGCCGCCGCCACGGCCTTCCTGGCCAGCGACGAGGCGGGATACATTACCGGCCACGTTCTGAACGTGTCCGGAGGACTGTATATCTGAGGCTCTGTACATAGACTCACCGGAGCCTTTGTGTTACAACCGCGTGGTCCGAGAGACTGCCAGAAGGAGGAAAACGAACTATGTCTACTGAAGATAAGGTCAAGGGAATCATCGTCGAGCAGCTCGGTGTGGAGTCTGATGAGGTCACCACCGGCGCGAGCTTCACGGATGATCTGGGAGCCGATTCCCTCGACATCGTCGAGCTGGTGATGGCCTTCGAGGAAGAGTTCGGAATCGAGATTCCGGACGAGGAGGCGGAGAAGATCGCCACCGTCGAAGACGCCGTCAAGTACATCGACGCCAACCCCAAGAGCGAGAACTGATCTCCCTTCCGGGCTTCCGGGCCCAATCCCTCAACCCCAACAGCTTCCTGCCATGAAACGCCGCGTGGTCATCACCGGAGTCGGCCTCCTGTCGCCCTTGGGTATCGGTACAGAGGTCAACTGGACAGGTCTGCTCGCCGGGCGGAGCGGCATCGGCGGGATCACCAGGTTCGACGTCACCGACGACTATCCGTCGCGCATCGCCGGCGAGGTCCACGGCTTCGATCCGGAAGACTTTGTGGACAAGAAGGAAGTCAAGAAGAGCGACACCTTCATCCACTACGCCCTGGCGGCGGCGGACTTCGCCCTCGAGGACTCGGGGCTGGTGCTCGATGACGTCGATCGCGACCGGGCCGGGGCCATGATCGGCTCCGGCATCGGCGGTTTGCCGCTCATCGAGTCGATGCACGAAACCCTGCTCAACCGCGGGCCGAAGCGCGTATCACCGTTCTTCATTCCCGGCCTGATCGTCAACATGGCGGCCGGGCAGGTGTCCATCCGCCACGGCCTGCGCGGCCCCAACTCGGCGCCCTGCACCGCCTGCACCACCGGCCTGCACGCCGTGGGGGACGCTTTCCGACTGATTCAGCGGGGCGATGCGGACGTCATGTTCGCCGGCGGTACCGAAGCGGTGATCACCCCGCTTTCGCTTGCCGGCTTCGCCGCCATGCGGGCGCTTTCGACCCGCAACGACGAGCCGGAAAAAGCTTCGCGTCCGTGGGACAAGGACCGCGACGGCTTCGTGATCGGTGAGGGAGCCGGGGTGTTGGTGCTCGAAACGCTGGAGGCGGCCAAGGCGCGCGGGGCGGAGATCTACGCCGAAATCGTTGGCTATGGCATGAGCGGTGACGCGTACCACATCTCGGCGCCGCTACCGGATGGCGACGGTGCCGCCCGGGCGATGGCGGAGGCCCTGTCCGACGCCGAGGTGGCGCCGGAGACGATCGGCTACATCAACGCCCACGGCACCTCCACGCCGCTGGGCGATCTCGGCGAAGTGCAGGCCGTCCACCGCATTTTCGGCGATCACGCCCACCGGCTGGCGGTGTCTTCCACCAAGTCGTCGACCGGCCACCTGCTGGGCGCTGCCGGCGGTTTGGAAGCGGGCATCCTGGCCCTGGCGCTCAAGGAGCGCACCTTGCCTCCCACCCTCAACCTCGACGAGCCCGGCGAAGGCTGCGATCTCGACTTCGTACCCCACCAAGCCCGCGAGGTGCCGAACCTCGAAGCGGCGATCACCAATTCCTTCGGCTTCGGAGGGACCAACGGGTCCCTCGTCATGCGCCGCGTGGACTAGGTTTCTTTAGAGCAACAAAGGATCAATCGTGGCCCGGCGGGACCGTGGAGCTGACTCTCGTCAGTAAGGTCCGCTGTACCTGTCTGGGTGATCTTTGCGCCCTGAGCCCGAAGGGCGAAGCGGCGGGCGAGTAGCCCGCCGAGGACGGGGGGTTAGGGGGGCGCCTTTAGCCCCCCTAGAACCAAAAGTTGTCGAACAGATGACAATCTGCCGACGTCATCTGTTCGACAACTCCCGTTCGAAAAACCGCGTCATGTGGTCGTAGAAGTGGCGCGCGGACTTGCCGCGGAAGCCGTGCTTCTGCCCCGGGTAGATGCCCTGTTCGAAGGGTTTGCCGGCCTGGATCAGGGCGTTGGCTAGCACCAGGGTGTTCTGCGGGTGGACATTGTCGTCCGCCACGCCGTGGATCACCAGCAGGGCGGAATCCAGGTTCTCCGCGTGGGTCACCGGCGACGATAGGCGGTAGCCCTCTTCGTTCGATTCCGGGTGGTCGAGGTAGCGTTCCGTCCAGATGGTGTCGTAGAGGTCCCAGCGAGTCACCGGGGCGCCGGCCACGCCGGCTTTCCAGGTGCGCGGGCTATTGAACAGGCAGTAAAGGGTGTTCGAGCCGCCGCCGGACCAGCCCCACAGGCCGATACGCTCCGCATCCGCCCAGGACTGCTCCTTCAGCCACGCCACCGCCGCCTCCTGGGCCGCCAGGTTGGTCGGGCCGAAGCGCCGGTGAACGCGGTCCGCGCCGGTCTTGCCGAAGAATACCGAAGCCTGGTTGTCCACCATCAGCACCCCGAAGCCGCGGGTCGCCATCATCCGGCTCCAGCCGTCCCGCACGCTCCAAGCGTCCCGCACCACCTGCGAGGCCGGGCCGCCGTAGTGGTACATGATCACCGGGTGGCGTTTTGTACCTTCGTCCCCCGGCTCGACGCCGGCCGGCAACATCAGGCGAGCCGGCAGATTCGAACCTTCGGGGCCGGGGATGGTCAAGAACTCCCACTTTGGCAGCCCAGCGGGATCGAGCGCCGGCGGCTGCGAGGACAGATCGGCGATCTGGCGGCCGTCGGCTGTTTTCACCACCCGCCCGCCGGCATCGTTGGCGCGGCTGTGCTCGTGCACCCAGTGCCCGGTCTTGGGAGCGACCCGCGCCCGGTGCCAGCCTGCGCCCTCGGTCAGCGCACGGGGCGCTGAGGCGCCGTCCAGGGCGACGGCCATCACCCGCCGGTCCTTGGCTCCCATCGGCCCCTCGCCGAAGGCGGTGAACACGACCTCGCCGCGCCCTTCGTCGATGCTCTCGACGGAGGACACCGCCCAGTCGCCGTCCGTCAGTTGGGCCGTCATCGCGCCGTCCGCTCCGTGGCGGTAGAGATGGCGCCAGCCGTCCTGCTCCGAATCCCGCACGAAGCCGCCGTCTGAAAGAAACTGAAACTTCTCCTCGATGTACACCCAGGTTTCCGCCGTTTCCGTGTAGACGGTTTCGCAGGCTCCGTCGTCGGTGCCGCACAGCAGGATGTCCAGGCGGTTCTGGTCGCGGTTGATGCGGTGCACGGCGATCGCCTCGCCGTCCGGCCGCCAGTGGACCCGGGCCAGGTATTCGCGGTCGTCGTCACCGGTCGAGAGCCACAGAAGCTCGCCGGAGTCGACCTCCACCACGCCGACCCGCACTCGCGGATTGGTCTGGCCGGCCTTCGGGTACTTCTGGTGCTCGATCACCGGGTAGGTACCCTGAAAGTCGATCAGCGGATAGGTCGGCACCCCCTCTTCGTCGAAGCGGTAGAAGGCGATGCGGTCTCCCTCCGGCGCCCACCAGAAGCCGGTTCCGGCGCGACCCCACAGCTCCTCCCAATACACCCAGTCGGTGGTGCCGTTCAAAATCCGGTTGTGGCGCCCGTCGAAGGTCAAGCGCGTCTCGTCGCCGCTCGCCACCTCCAGCACCCACAGGTCGTCGTCCCGCACGAAGCCGATGTGCTGGCCGTCCGGCGAGATCTTCGGATCGTTTTCCTCCAGTTCGTTGTCCGTCAGGGCGGTGACCTCGCCGCTGGCGCGATCGAGGCGATGGAGATCGTCGTCCCGTTCGAGCAGCAGCCAAGAGCTGTCCGGTGCCCAGTGGAAGGTGCCAACTCCGGCGCCTCCGCCGGGGTGCCCGCCGCCGGCGTCTCCGCCTTCGCCTTCGCTGTCCTCCTCGGGTCGCAGTAGCGCGCTGCGCTCACCTTCCGTCGCGTCGAGCAGCCAGAGGGCCTCGCCCTCGTCGTCCCGGTCGCGGAAGGCCAGAGTGGCGCCGTCCGGCGACCAGGCGAAGGAACTCGGGCCGCGCGGCATCATCGCCGCCGGCGAGAAAATGTCGTCCAGGGTCAGGCGAACGGGTTCGTCAGCGACGGTGCTGGGCGCCGCGTCCGCCTCGGCGAAGACCGGGAAGACGAGCAGTGCGGCGACGAGCGCGAGAAGCAGGCGACTGGGAAGGTGGAAGCGCATGATGAAGATCTCCTGAAGACAGGCCAAGTAGAAATACGATGCCAGAGTCTACCGGGATTCCCGAGCGTCTTACGAGAGATGCGATCGTTTCGTTCGGCGTATGGGAGCGATCTGCTAGCCCAGCAGATCGTAACCGAGGTCGAAGACCGAGGCGGCGGCGAAGCCGCCGAAGACGGGGTGAGCCTCCAAGAATGACACTTCTTGGAGGTAAGGTGGCGCTAGCCCCCTATGATCACAATAAGCGTCCCGTGAAGGGACCCGAAGCGCGCACCAGCACCACCGTCGGCAGATCGCCGACCATCTCCTGCAGGCGCTGAGCGTAGGCCACCTCCTCACCGGGGCCCACGGCCTTCAAACCGAGGAAGACGGCGTCCGCATCGCTCGACTCGCGCTGGATGATCTCGCGCACCGTGTCGCCCTCGGCGCGCTCGATCACCCGCGTTTCGGCCTTGATCCGGCAGCGCTCGATCAGGGCCTGTAGACCGCGCTCGGTCTGTTCCATGGTCATGGCGTTGGAGGCCACCGTCTTCACCGTCAAGGTGGCCTTGGACCACTCCGGGTTGAGGGACACCAGGTAGGCGAACAGCAAAAGCATGTCGCCGTTGTTCTCTAGGCCGCCCCACCAGATGTCGATGCGCCGCAGTTCCGAGGTCCAGCGGCGTGAGGCGATGCGGCAGAGAATGGTGGATTTCTCCAGCAGAGCCGCCTTGCGGACGATGCGCAGCAGCGCGTGCAGCCGCTCTGGCTGATCGCTCCAGCCGAACATGATGGTGTTCGAGGTCAGGCCGGCGATGCCGTTGGCCTGGCAGATGTTGAGGGCGCCGCTCTCGAAGTCGTTTGCCACTTCCATCTCGGCGAAGGCCACAATGCCCTCTTGGTCGAGAAAATCCGACGTCCGGCGGGTGCGCGCCGGCAACTCCGGAGCGAGGGTCTCGAGATCGCCGATCAACAGCTCCGACACCGTCAGGATGCCGCGGTTCTGGTTCAGCCAGGAAGAAAACCGAATCAGCTCCACCCGCCGTTCGGCGTCGTCGGCGAACACCAGGATGTGCGGCCGCCAGTTGCGCGGATCGATCGGCAGGCGGCGCAGCTTCAAAAGCAGCACCCGGTTCAAGGACATCAGGGCGCCATAGCGCAGGTCACCCCAGGCCGCTCCGAGGGAGCGCCGCCGAAGCAGCAGGTACACCCCGGCCTCCACCACCACCGCGATGGTCGCCGCCAGCGGGTTGATCAGGCCCATCACCCACACACAGCCGGCGGCGCCCATCAGCGACACCCACCAGGGCACCCGCAGGGTCGGCCGGAAGGAGGGCGAGCCGGCCAATTGCTCCAGCCCCGCCACCAGGTTCACCACCCCATAGGTGGTCAGGAAGAACATCGTCAAGATGGGGGCCACGGCGTTCAAGCCACCGAGGCCGACGGCGGCGAGCGCCACCAGGGTCGAGAACAGGTGGGCCACGCCGTGGATCGGGCGACCGAAGAAGGTGCGGTTCAAGGAGGGCACCACCCGATCCGTCGCCAGCGCTTCGAGGGTGCGCGGAGCGCCCAGGATGCTGCCCAGGGCCGACGACAGGATGGCGCCGACCAGACCCGGCAGAATCAGCGCCGGCACCGCCGCCAGCTTGATCCACACCAGGTTGTCCACCAGTTGAGTCGGCGGCGCGGCGGCCGCCAGCAGCACCGGTACCAGCAGGTACACCACGAACCCGACGACCACCGCCGCCAAGGTACCGCGCACGATGCTGCGAGTGGGGTTGGCGAGATCGCCGGAGAGACTGATGCCGGCCATCAGCCCGGTGACCGCCGGGAAAAACACCGCGAACACCTGCCAGAATCCCTCGCCGGTCTCCAGGCTGGCGGAGAGCGGCAGGGTCTCCGAGAATCGCCCGGTGGCTCCAATCGCCAGCGACAGTAACGCCACGCCGATGGCCAGCATGATCGGCACCTGTGCCTTCAGCGCCAGCTTCGCGCTGCGCCCGGCCAGCAGGGCCACCGACAGCACCGTCAGGGCCGCCACCGGCCGCATCGGCAGTTCCGGCCAGAAGAGCTGCAGGCTCTCCGCCAAACCGAAGGCGTAGAGGGTGACCGAGAAGGTCTGGGCCAGGAACAGCGGAATGCCGATGGCGCCTCCGATCTCCAGTCCCAGGGAGCGGGAGATCATGAAATAGGCGCCGCCGGCCCCCACCCGCATATTGGTCGCGATGGCCGACACCGAGAGGGCCGTCGAGAAGGTGATCAGGTGGGCCAGCACCACGATCGCCAAGGCGCCGAGGAGGCCCACGTTCGCCACCACCCAGCCGGTGCGCAGGAACAGCACCACGCCCAAGATGGTGAGAATCGAAGGCGTGAACACCCCGTAGAAGGTGCTGAGCTTTTCCTTCTGGGGGGCGGCGCCCTGACCGTTCAGGGCTTCGCTGAGGGTCATCCGTCGCCCCCGGGAGTCCAATCACCGCCGGCCGTCGGGCCGAGGGTTTCCGGCCGCGCCCGGGCGTCCGGTTTGCCTTCGGTCACGTTGTCGTAGTACCGCATCGTCGGATAGGCGAAGTCGATGTCCGAGTGCTCCGCGAAGGCCGCCAGAATGTCTTCCCAAATCGCCTCGGCGCTGCCCCGGCGGGTGCGCGGGTTGACCAGGTACCGAACCGTCAGCAGCACGCCGCTGTCCACCACCTTGGTGTACACGATCGGGGTGAGTTTCGAGTACACGATCATGAACCGCTGGGCTGCCTGGCGCACCCGCTCGGCGGCCTGTTCGGCGACCGGCCGGCCGCGCTCCTCGGCAATCTCCTGGAGGATCGCCTTAGCCTTTTTCCAGTCGCTCTCGAAGGTCACCAACACCTCCAGCTCGTCCCAGATCATCTGGAATCCCTTGGTGTAGCTCGCCACCGGTTGGCTGAAAACCAGGCCGTTGGGGATGTGGATGATGCGGCCGGTGCTCTGGTCCGCGTGCACCCAGTTGCCGATTTCCATCAGGGTGAACTGAAAGATGCGCAGGTCGATCACGTCGCCGGCGCGCTCACCGATCTCGATGCGGTCGCCCACCTCGAAGGGCCGCCGCCACAGAATGAACAGCCATCCGGCGAAATTGACCACCAAATCCTTGAGAGCGATAGCGAGGCCGGCGGAAAGCAGGCCGAAGTAGGTGGCGAGGGACTGGATACCGCCGAACCACAAGCGCACCAGGGCGAGGAGGGCGAGGATCACCGCCACGTAGCCGGAAACCTTCTTCCAGCGGTACTGGGCGCGCATGTCCGCGCGCCGCGCCACCACCCGCAAGATCAGCGAGCGGATCAACCACAGCAGCGCGATCAGGGCGACGGACAGCGCCAGCGGCTGGTGGTACGTCGCGGGAACGCCCAGAGCGGACGAGATCCACTCCTGAAGTCGCGGGATCCAATCGCTCACGATGAGGTCTTTCGACTGCGCACAATCGGAGTATCTTAGCTCGCTGGCCGAGCCATTTCTCCACTCCTTTATCCGGCGCTGGAACTTTCCGCGCCGTGAGAACGTAGGGGTGTTGAATCACTGACCGAGAAGGAGACCGCCCATGAACCGATTGAACCACCGTCCGTCCGTCGCCTGGCTGGGATTGGGGCTTCTCGTCCTCCTCGCCTTCTTCGCAACCACCACCGGTTGTGCCTATGACGTGAGCGCCGACGGCGCCGCCGTCGAACGGGCCGATATCGAGCGCCGAGTGCTGGAGCGCACCTTCCCGGCGAGCGTCCGGCTTCAAAACCTCGCCGGAGAAGTCGAGATCGTCCAGGGCTCCGGCTCGGAAACCCGCGTCGTGGCCGAGATCCACGCCGCCGGCGGCTCCCCGTCCGAAACCCAGAAGCTCATCGATGCCATGGACTGGCGCGAGTCGACCCGCAATGGAAAGGCCGGCTGGGCGCTCTCCTACCCGGTGGACGACCACCGCAAATTCTCCTACCCGCGCGGCAGCGGCTCCTTCTTCAACAACAGCTCCACCAGCACCAAGTACCTCGGCAAGAAGGTCACCGTCACCAACCGGAGTCGGGGTCCGGTGCTCTACGCCAACCTGCGCATCGAAGTGCCGTCCGGCGCCAGCCTCGGCGTGCGCAACGTCGTCGGCGGCATCGACGGCGATTCCCTGAACGCCGATCTCGACCTCGACACCGGGTCCGGCGACATCACCCTGGGCGACGTCGAGGGCGACCTCCTGGCGGACACCGGCTCCGGCGACGTCAAGGTGGGCTCGGTGCGCGGCGACGCGGACGTCGACACCGGCTCCGGCGACATCGACCTCGCCCGGGTCGAAGGCGAAACGGCGCGCTTCGACACCGGGTCCGGCGACATCCGGGTGGCCTACGGCCGCGTCCGCCAGGCGGAGATGGACACCGGCTCCGGCAACATCACCGCCCGCGACTTCGACGCCGAAGAGATCAACATGGACACCGGCTCCGGCAACATCCGCCTGGAGAGTCCCCTGAACTGGGCGAGGAACGTGATGGCCGACACCGGCTCCGGCAACGTGGTGATCGTCGCCGACTCGAACGCCAGTTTCGACCTCACCTCCGACCAGGGCAGCGGCAACCTGCGCGTGGAGTTCGGCGATGCCGAACTCATCCGCGACGGCCGCGAACTCGTCGGCGCCAAGCGCGGCGACGGCCACACCCGGATCGACGTCGACACCGGCTCCGGCAACGTGCGGCTGGAGCCGGGGCGGTAGGGGACATCCCGTCCTTCCCGAGATCGGGCGGCTGCTCAGTCTTCTTTCGTTGCTTCGAGCAGCCGCTCCAACTCGGGCAGCAAGTCTCCGCGATCCAGGGCCTGCTCGATCATCTTCAAGGTGTCCCGAGTGCGTTCCAGATCTACTTCGACTTTTCGTTCCAGGAGAAGGCCTCGAACGTCTTCGAGATCTTGGGGTCTACCGGCAAGTAGCTTGGTGGTGATCAGATCTGCTGGATCGATGACAGGAACTTGTACCCCGGAAAGATCCAGCGGCTTCGCCATCTCCAGAAACGACATTTCCAGCCCGGGTCCTGCGATGACCAAGTCCACCGGAAACCCGCTGGATTCGTGAACCAGAAGGAGCACTCGGGTTCGCTCGATTCGGTTCGGTCCGTCGGATTCTCGCGGGAAAAAACCGTGGGCTCGAAGGCGGTCTGCGAAACGCTCCGCTTCATCGAGACTCAGCTCGACGGTAATGTCGACGTCAGTGGTGAGCCGAGGGCGGCCATAGGCAACCACCGCCTGCGCTCCGAAGACATACCAGCGCACTCCCTCTTCCGCCAACGCTCGCGAAAGGGCCTTCAGAACATCAGCTAGCCTTGTCAGGTTGAACACTCCGTAGCAGTCTGCCGAGTCGGATGTGATGCTCCAGATCGGCCTGCCGCTCTTCGGGCGAGGACCAGTCGGGACGAACCTCGCGAACATAGTCCCAAAGCTCACCGGCGATGCGAGATCCCTCGCCGAGACCCAGCCGGCCCTTGCGCTCGCGCCAGTAGATGGCCTCGCTCCTTGCGGGATCGGGCCGGGGTCGCTCCACGAAGGCTCGAATGTCTTTCTCGTCCATCGAGGAGATGCTAGCAGCCAGGCCTAGGAAACTTCCGCCAAGCCGGGAAGACACTCGATCTGTACTAGGAGAGGGCTTGGAACCTATTGCGCCGCTTCGATCTTCGCCACCAGCCGATTCATCCGCTCGAAGAACGGTTTGTTGATCAGCTCCGGCATGACGTGAGCACCGTCAGGGATGATCTCGAGAGTGCTGTCGACACCCAGCGCTTTGAGCTTCTGGTGCCAGTCTTCGGAGCCGTTCTTCCAGTAGGTGTCGTTCTCGCCGACGATGAACTGCACCCGCACGTCGCGCAGTTTCTCAAGGTCCTTCTCGCTGCCGCGCCCGGGCATGCCGGCGACTCCGGTGACGCTCAGGAATTGCTCCGGATAGGCCATCGCGATCTCGAAGATCCCGGCGCTGTTGCGGCTCCAGCCGGTGGAGTGGCACCCTCCGCCTCGCACCCGGTAGTTCTCCCGGATCCAGGCGAGCACCCTGGGGGCGTCTTCCAGCCGGTCAGGGCTCCAAAAGGCGGCGCTCAAGACGATGATCCAGCCCGGCTGCGAGGGATGGTCCTGCCAGTAGTAGTCGCCCGCGCCGACCAGCACCGGATAGGCCACATCAGGGTCAAAGTCCGGCGGCACATCGACTTCGAGTTCGATCGTCCGGCCCTCTGCACCCGGAATCTCCACGATCTCGGTGGCGATTGTGCCGAGGGTCCAGGCCAGGGATAGAGCGAGGGCAAACAGCGCGGCGATTGGGGGATTTCTTCGCAACTCGAGCATGGAGGCTGGTACGCCGCCCCGAGGGAAAGGTTTGAGAGCCAGCGATGGACACGAACACTAGACTGGCGCCACCACTTTCGAGACACGTTCCCTCTGAGACAGGAGAATCCACATGCCCGACCACGAGAAAATCAACTACGTCGAATACCCCGCCAAAGACCTATCGGCCACCAAGACCTTCTTCGAAACCGCTTTCGGCTGGACCTTCGTGGATTACGGGCCGGAGTACACAGCGTTCTCCGATCAAGGCCTCGACGGAGGCTTCTATCGGTCCGACCTGACGGCTTCGACGGAGCGGGGCAGTGCGCTCATCGTTCTCTACAGCGAGCGATTGGAAGCAACCCAGGCGAAGATCGAAGCCGCCGGCGGCCGCATCGTCCAGCCGATCTTCTCCTTCCCCGGCGGCCGGCGATTCCACTTCGCCGAGCCGAGCGGCAATGAGCTGGCGGTGTGGAGCGATCGCGCCGCGGAAGAGTAGGTCCGCCCGTTCGCCGGGCAACCCTTGGCCGATCCAGCCGTATCCAGGGTCACCGGCAATCACTGCTTTCACGGCGGGCCTTCACGCCAGAAGGGAATTTCGACCATGAACCACTCCAACCGTTGGCCGCGCGACATTCTCCTCTCGGCACTCCTCCTGTTCTTTGCCCAGGCAGCGCTCGCTTCACCGCCCTGGGTTCCAGAACCCAACGGCAAGACCTATTTCGCCGTGATCGTCGAAAACGTCGACGAGTCCGTTGCCTGGTACCAAAAGGCCTTCGGCCTGGAAGAAGTCGACCGCGCCGAGGCGGAAGACAAGCGCTGGCAGATCGTCAACCTCAAGAACGGCGGCTTGCTGGTCGAAATCATCCGCGACAACCGGGCGACGGAGGTGGAAAAGGCCCGCGGCCTGTTCAAAGTGGGCTTCGAAGTGGCGGACGTCGCCGCCGTCGCCGACCGTGTGAAAGAGGCCACCGGCGAAGAGCTGCGGGTGATTCCCTTTCCGGCACATGGGGTGAGACTTCTCCAGCTCAAGGATCCTGAAGGGAACGTGATTCAGCTGTTTTCGGCGCTGGAGCCGTAGGCCCACTCGCTCGGTTCCAAGACCGCGCCCGAAAAAAACCTGGACGTTGATGTGCCGAACTCCTAAGGCGATCGGAACTGCGTTCTACCGCAATCGATCGACCACGGCATTGAGCTGATCTCGTCCGGCAGTAATCTGCTCCGGGTCCTGGGAATCTAGAGCGGCGCGGAAGGCAGCCATCGCCAGCGCTAGGTGTTCCCGATCTCTTCCTCGTAGGTCGATGTAGAGGTCCTCGGCGCGGGCCAGGGCTGTGGCATTGGGCAATGCGTCCCGGGGATGGAACTTGAGCGCCTTCATCGCCCGTCGGGCGTTTTCGATCTCTTCTGCCGACATCCGAGTCTTCGAACCGGTGAGCAATAGATGGTGGGTCTCTTGGGTCGAGTGAACGGTGACTTCCACCTCCAGTAGCGCGTTCAGGTCATAGGTGAATCGGACATCGATCATTTCCTTGCCGGCGGGCGCCTTGGGTACGCTGACTTTCAGTTTCCCGAGCGCAGTGTTGTCTTGGCAGAGGGAATGCTCACCTTGAAAGACCTCAACCTGGATGCCTTCCTGGTTGTCGCTCACGGTGGTGTACTGCTCAATTCGGCTTGCCGGTATCACCGTGCCTCGTTCGAGGATCGGTGAAAACGAATCGTCCAAGTGGAAACCATCCAGCGTCGTGCGAGTCGCGATTCCCAACGAAAAAGGAGCCACGTCCGTGACCACCAAATCTTCGACGGCCGCATTCCGGTCCTTGAGGCCGGCTTGCAAAGCGGCTCCCTTTGCCACAATCCGCTCGGGTTCTGGATGGCGGGATGGCATGCGCTGAAAGAGGGACGCAGCGAAGCGTTGAACACAAGGAAGTCGAGTAGAGCCTCCGACCAGCAATACATCGCTGATCGATTCCGGCCTGAGATCGGCGTCCCGAAGCGCCCGCAGGGTGGGACCTTTCAGCCGTGCAACAAGGGGCTCCCAGATCTCATCCACCTGGTTGCGTTCGAGGTCGATCTCGAAATCTTGGAAGGACCCGGGTTGGATCTCAAACTCCGGTAGTGCGATTCGGGCAGAGCCCTGGGAGGACAAGCGGGCTTTGGCTTGATCACAAGCCGCCCACCAACGGGCACGGGAGATTGGGCTGGCAGGCAAGTCCTGTTCGGTCAAACCTTGCCGCGACCATAGGGCCTTTGCGAGGGCCGAAGTGAAGTCGTCTCCTCCAAGCCGCGAGTCCCCAGCCGTCGCCTGGATTTCGATGACTCCTTCCAGGATCTCGAGGACGGTGACGTCGAAGGTACCACCTCCGAGGTCGAGAACCACCACTTTCAGTTCTTCTTCGCGTCGGTGCATCCCGTAGGCGATGGCCGCTGCCGTCGGCTCGTTGAGAAGCCGCTCGACTTTCAAACCCGCGATCTCACCGGCTTCCCGCGTTGCGTTGCGTTGCGCCTCGTTGAAGTAGGCCGGCACGCTGATCACCGCTTCTTCGATGGAGCAACCCAGTGAACTCTCGGCGTCTTGCTTCAGGTTCCTGAGAACCGCAGCCGAAAGCTCCTGGGGCGAGAAGACCTTGCCTTCGAGTTCGAAGGTGCGGGAAGTGCCCATATCTCGCTTGAACGACATCGCCACCTTTTCCGGACAGCGCGAAGCGCGAGCACGCGCGATCTTGCCGACCGAGACGTTGCCTTGATCCACGAGAACGGCGCTCGGGGTCAGGTCATCGCCGACGGCATTGGGCAAGATGCGCGGCCCTTCGGACTCCACGACGGCAATCAGGGAGTTGGTGGTCCCCAGGTCAATGCCTACAATGGTTGAGTTCAAGGTCATGGCCGCTCCTCGTTCGGGCACGGATTCAGGAAGATGACGAACCGGCGGCGGATCGCTTCTTCATAGGCCGCGTTCCCCAAAGACTCCCACCGCTCGACCGCTCCTGTGCAGTCCCCCTGATCGATTCGCTCAAAGAATGGACGTGCAAAGCGACAAACAGGTGAGTCGGAAGCGGCGGCGCATTGAATCATGATTCGGTTTCTCTCTTCAACCACCAGTTCCGGAGACCGACGGACTCTACGATACTCGGGAGCGTCGATCCTCTTCTTTGGCGGTTCAGGCTCTAGGTTTCTGACATGAGTTCTTTCGATCACTCGTTTGAGGGCTGCCGAAGCAGTTTCGGTTTGGCTCGGTCCTTCGGGGAGCCCAGTGCTGACCAGCGTCACGACGACAATCAAAAGGAAAAGAGGCCATACGCATCCGGTCCATGACTCTTTTGTCGGGCTCGGTTCCTTTCGATCCAGAATCCCGGCCAACAAGTCCGACGAACGCAGATGATTTCGTGCTCGCCTCGCCAGAATAGGGTGCTGCCCAGCCAGTTGTCGAAGACGTTCGCGGGCATCTCCGAGCGAGCCATTGGCCGTAGATCGTGCAGCCGTGGTCAAGAACTTCCGCGGGAAACTTTCGGGCTGCCGAGCGAGTTCCCGGGCGATCGTCCATTTGGGCAGAGTTCTTGAGTCATCGAGATCTCGAGTACTCAGCCCAAGAGTTTCCAGAGCACACGCAAAGGCGTGAAGCTGCCTCACCCCCTCCTCGAGATGCCCGGAACCCTGTAGCAGGAGGACGATCCTGAGGAATCTCTCGGTCCACTCATCGGTAGCGCGGTTGCTGCTCATTGCAGTAGAGAGAAATCGGTGAAGAGCGGTTCTGCATCGCTCAATATTTCCTTCGGCGATGAATCCCTCGGCGAGTGCGGCCAGGACCGACATGTTTCCCGAGCCTTCCCATTCCGCCAGCTCATCTCGCGGAAGAAGGCTCGGAGCCCGTACCCGTAAGGCTTCTCGCATTCCTGGAAGTCCACGCTTCATCGCGTCCCGAAGCACCAGAGCCATCTCGTCCTCCTCGTCGCCGGCCTCCAGCTCCCTTAGAAGCAGGCGAACGGCTGCAGCGGATTGCGGATTCTCTGCAACGGCTTGTCGGGCGATCCCGATCCGCTGGTAGTGATCGAAACGTTGAAGCTTCGAAAGGCGATCACGGAAGGGCTCCAGCAGGGTTGGATCCTCGGCCACAGAAACCTCGACCATCGGTTCTGCTCTCGCCGACGATTCGATCCGTTTCGCGGTTCTCATGGGCCGCGGACTGGCAAGAGTTCTTGCGACCGGAATGGATCCGCCCCGACCTTGTAGATGCTCGTAGGCCGCCCTCAAGCGCATGAATCCTTCCGGGTCATCGTCTGGCCGGCAGGTCCTTAGGCGGCGCAAATACGCGCGCCGGAGGGAGTCGGCAGCGCCCGCTTCCTCCGTTGAGAGGCCAAGGATTCGAAGTGCTTCTTCTAGGGTCATCGATTCGGATCGTCGGTGGCAAGAAGGGGGAAACATAGCACCTTCCCCTGCCCCTGTCTCGCCGCGACGGTCTGGCCTAGTTCAGTAAGCTTTTCGAATCCAGTAGATCGACATATCCTCGAAGTCGAGTTGCAGAAATCGATGGCCGATCGGCTAGAGGCCGATGAATCGGGCTGGCTGAAGATCAATCGTCTCGGGGCGGTCGAAGCGAGTGCCTCGGGCCTTGACGGCTTTCGTGAGTGTTTCGAAGAGACCTGCCGAAGATGGGGCTGTCTGACCTACCCGGCTTGCCTCAGCCGCTGGGCGTGCTCCTCGCCGAATTGCGAGGTATTCTGTGGCTGGCTACCTCGCGAGGAGCCGTTCCAGCTCCGAGAGCAGATCGCCACGGTCCAATGCCGCTTCGAGAAGCCGAAGAGTTTCCTTCGTGCGATGAAGGTCGAGTGCCGGCCCCTGTTCGAGCAGGATGCCTCTTATGTCTTCGAGGTCCTGCGGTCTACCGGCAAGAATCTTGGCGGTGATGAGATCCGGAGCGTCGATCACCGGGACCGTGACTCCTCCCAAATCTAACCGCTTCGCGTGGTCGAGGAACTGATGTTCCAGACCGGGTCCGGCGACCACCAGGTCGATCGGGAAGCCTGTTTCCTCGTGGGCCAGCGGAAGTACTCTCGTTCGCTCGGCGAGCTGTGCGAAGTCTGGGGTCTGGGGTGAGAAACCATGTGATTCGAGGCGCGCCGCAAGGGCGGGCACCTGATCGAGTTCAAGTTCGACCGTCACGTCGATATCGGTGGTGAGCCGTGGGCGACCGTAGGCCATCACGGCTTGCGCTCCGAAGACGTACCACCGAACCCCTTCGCTCGCGAAGGCCTGGGCCAGCGCCGCGAGAACTTCAGCCGGTTGGGACACTGCGCAGGAGTTCTCCGAGGCGAATATGGGCCTGGAGGTCGGCCAGGCGATCTTCCGGGGTAGGCCAATCCGGCCGGACGGTCCGAACGTGCTCGCGGAGTTCGGCCGCGATGCGGAGTCCCTCTCCTGCACCGAACCGATCTTTGCGGCTCCTCCAGTAGGCGGCTTCGATCTCGGCGAGGGAACTGCGCGAGCGGTTGGCGTATCCCCTGAGATCGCTGGCTTCCATGCTGTAGATCCTAGCAGTCGGACTTTGGGATCACCTCACTCCACCACCCCATCCCAAGCCCTCGTATCCCCGCTCTCGAACCCATCCGCGAAGATCACCCCCAGCTCCACCGCCCCAAGGCTCGGCCGCGCTCCGCGCGGCCGGCCGAGGATGTCGTGGGGCGGGGCGGTGGTGGGGTCTCCGGCCTCGGCTGCGGGGCTGCCGGCGGCGGGGGTGCCGTGGGTTTCGACTAGGCGCTTGAATGCCTGGGCGATGGTGGTGGAGCCGTCGGCGAAGAGGTCGGTGGTGGGGTTCCAGCGGGGCAGGGGGATGCCGCTGGCGGCGGGGAGGAGGGGATCGGCGATGAGGGCTTCCGGGTCGTCCGAGGGGTTGATCTCTTCGGAGGCGTCGAAGGGTAGGGGGTTGGGGCCGTTCCAGTAGAGGTTGCGGCGCAGGGTCCAGCCGAGGATGTCTGACGGCGGGGTGTCGGAGAAGTCGTTGCTGCCGGCGCCGGTCGAGCCCATGGTGCCGGTGGGGTCGGACCAGAGGTTGCCGTGGAATTGGACGTTGTCCACCTGGAGGTTGCTGCCTTCTCGGTTGCAGCGCATGGCGTAGGCGAGGGCGGGTAGGTTGCCGACGACGGTGTTGTGACGGAAGAGGATGTCGCGCGATCCCTTGACGCCGAAGGCGGCGCGCATCACGTTGGGGGCGTCGCCCAGCATGAGGTTGTTTTGGACCGTCACGTCGAAGGCTTCGTGGAAGGGCTGGCCGTCTTCGCCGATCAGCACGAAGTTGGAGCCGGTGGAGCCTTCCCAGTGCAGGAAGACGTTGCCGTCCACCTGGACGTTGCGCGTGCCCAGCAGGTTGTCGTCGTCACCGTTCGAGTCCTTGATGACGATGAAGCTGCTGGTGTCGTTGTTGTTGCTGCGGCCGCTGCCGGCGAAGTCGTTGAAGAAAATGTTGCGGCGGACCACCACGCCGTCGATGCTGTTGATGTCGATGTGCTCGTCGCTGCCGGTCTGGTTGTAGAAGAGGTTGCCCTCCACCGTCACGTCGCGGGCGCCGTTGTTGATCTTCAAGAGGTCGTTGTTCCAACTGTCGTGGAGCACGTTGTTTCTGAGCACCATGCGGCCGGCGTGGTTCGGTGGACCGAGGAGATCTTGGATCTGGATCAGCAGGGCGCCGCTCCCCGGACCGCTGTGGGCGATGTCGAAGCCTTCGAGGGCGATGCCGCGGCAGGTGTAGCAGGTGACCACCGTGGAGGTGTGCCGGAGCTGCGCCCGGTAGGGCACCTCCGAGCGCACGGTGATGCCCTGGGCGAAGGTCTGTCGCAGGTTGACCCGCCCGCTGTAGGTGCCCGGCCGCACCAGCACCAGGGCCTGGTCCGGCACCGAATCGACTGCCTGGGTGATACCCGCCCAGGGGTTGCCGGAGGAGCCATCGCCGGTGGTGTCGCTGCCGGTGGGGGAAACCCAGAATGTGCCGCCCTGGGCGCGGGCGTTGGTCGGAATCAGGACTGCGAGAAAGAGGGCGGAGTAGACTAGATATCGAGACATGGCTATGAATTCTACGACGACGACCTCAGGCCGGAGGCCCGCCGAGGCCTAGAGGATAGACTGATCGGTGAGGAACCCATGATGAAACGGAGCCTTTTTCCCATGTTGGTGCTGGCCGTCGCGCTCCTCGTCACCGCCTGCGATGGCTCTTCACCCACCGAGCCGCGGCCGACGGAGGCCGGCGGCGTGCGGGTGGTGATCAACGATCCCGCCGGAGCCTTTGCGGCACACCATGCGCTCATCCGCACCTTGATCGAGGACACCGTGGCGCAGGTCCGAACGCAGTTGTCGGTACGAGCGGTGACCATCGAGGTCACCGCCGACCGCGCCCGCTCGATCGGCGGCCTGGGGGTGGGCGGCTACACGGTGGCGCCCACCCGGGTGGAGATGGTGGTGGATCCGACCTTTGCCGGCCTGGAGGCCTCGATCCGGCAGTACTATCCGGCGATCACCGCCCATGAGCTGCATCACACGGCCCGCTGGAGCGGTACCGGGTTCTACTCCACGCTGCTCGAAGCGATGGTGTCGGAGGGCCTGGCGGAGCGCTTCGTCGGGGAACTCTTCGGTTCTCCGCCCCAGCCCTGGTCGGAGGCTTTCCCGGAGAGCCAGACGCAGTTTTGGTTGGACCGCGCCCGGCCGGAGTTCGACAGCTTCTATGACTTCAACGCTTGGTTTCTCGGCAGCGACCCGAACATTCCCCGCTGGGCCGGTTACACCCTGGGCTTTCGGTTGGTGAGGGACTTCCAGGCGCGCGATGGGCGGTCGGCGGCGCAGTTGGTGACCGCCCCGGCGGACGTCTTTCGGCCGCAGTAGCCGACGGGGCGCGGCTGGACTCTGATTCGAAAACGAAGACCCTCCCCACGACGGGCGCAAGCTCTCGCCTCATCGGGCGTTCCCCGCGAAACGGAATCGGCGCTGGCTACCACGTTGGACTGAGGCCTTGAGGAAGGAGACGCTGAGATGCTGGCCGACCGCGCCGCTTCTCGGCGCTCTCTCTTTCTCGGGTGCCTTGGTCGGCATCGTGGCCTAGGAGCCCGTGGTGAAAGTCCCGTGGGTCGCGTTGGGAGCGCTTTGCCTCCGTCCGCAAGGCGTCGAAGCGCAGGCGATGCGGTGCCATCGTTGAGCTTCGGCACAGAAGCAGCTCGACATGTCCGACTACGTCTACGATCCTGAATGCCGAGTACTCCGCCTGGGGCGAGGATCCGACGGACCAGGACCATTCCGAGGGCTACATCGCGCACGTGCAGACCCGCGCCCTCATCTTCATCCAGGCCGACGATCCGGTCGGCCTGGTCTGCGTGATTCCCATCGGCATGGTGGAGATTTCGACCTGCTACATCAACGAGGCGATCCAGCCCGGCGCCCGCGTCGAGAAGGGCCAGGAGCTGGGCTACTTCCAGTTTGGTGGCTCCACCCACTGCATTCTCTTCCGCCCGGGGTGATCCAGGAGTTCACCGGCCATGGCCCGAGCCAGCCCAACGGCGACGACGGCACGAGCTACCTGGTCGGCGAGGTGATTGCGCGCGCCTAGAGTCTCGTTTCTGGTGCCAGGGATCCTGTTCGCTGTACTAAGGTGACGGCTGCAAGCTCAATCCGCTCGTCGTGAAGGAGGAGTGCGTGGACGTTTCCCTGGAAAGCGTGATCGCCGCCGTCTCGCTGGTGGTTTCTGTCGTCGTGGCCTTTTTCTTCGTCCGCGACCGGCGGCACGCCAAGTTCGAACTGGAGAACGACTATGCCGTCCGCCTGATGGATTGGCACGGGGAAGTCGTCAACGTGCTGCTTCAGGCCCGCTGCGTGGATCGAGCGGAGCCGTCCCTCGGCGATCTTCGGGCGCGGCTCTCGGCACTCATCGAACAGGGAAGATTCTTCTTCCCGAACATCGACAAGGGCGATGGCCACGGCGACGACAAGCCTCCGGCGTATCGCGGCTATCGCAACCTGGGGTTGGATTTCCTGGTGGCGTCCTACAACCTGCTGCAACAGGTACCGACGGAATCCGATCGCGAAAAGCTGGAGATCCTTCAGCGCCACTTCACCTCGATTGTCTTCGAGATCGTTCGCCCCGCTCACCGCCTGGCGGTGGTGCGGTCGCTGACGGACCGCTACTTCGTGCAGGACAAATGCGGCGAGGACTTCCTCGATCACAACGACAGTTTTGTGTTCGAGGACATTTGGAAGACGCCGGCGAAGGGGCCGGCTGCCGGTGAATGAGCCAGGCGGTTGATGCCTGCTCAGTCTTCGGCGCCACCTCCGGTTCCGAACCGCTCCACCAACCACTCTCCGATTGCCTCTAGCGCCGCCGGTGCGAAGGTTTCTTCGAGCTGGCCGTATTCGCCCGGGCCGCCGGTTTCGGCGGTTTGGAAGAGGTGGTTGAGGCCCGGCAGAGCACGGGCGGTGTAGGCGGTGTTGCCGCCTTCTTTGAGGGCCTTTTCGATCGCCGCGAGGTTGCCTTCGGGAGCGACCTGGCGGTCTTTGTCGCCGGTGAGGGCGAGGACCGGTACCTTGATCCGGGTGAGGGCCGGCCGCGGGTCGTAGGCGGTGAAATAGCGGCGCCAGGGATCATTCAGGGTCTCCGCCTGGGCCAGGATCTGCTGTTTGGCGGCGGGCGGGGCGCCGGCTTCGTCGAGGATGGCGTTGAGGCGCTCTTTCAGATCTTCGAGGCCAGAGCTGGCGGCGACGGCTCCCTCGATCTTCTCCTGCATGGTTTGCTGGGCGCGGGCGACGTTCTCCGGCAGGCCGGAGGCGAGGGCGATGTCGCCCACCTGCTGAGAGATGACCTGCGCGCCCGGCAGCCCCGGGGCGGCGAGGAGCACGAGGAAGGCCACCGATGCCGGATGCTCGACGGCCACCATCGGGGCGACGATGCCGCCTTCGCTGTGGCCGAGAATGCCGACGCGGTCTGGTGCGATGCCCTCCTGGGCGGTGAGGAACTCGACCGCCGCCCAGGTGTCCGTCGCGAAATCTTCGCTGGTGGCGCCGCGGAAGGTGCCGCCGGACTTGCCGATGCCGCGGTCGTCGTAACGCAGCACCGCAAAGCCTCGGCGGGTGAGATGGTCCGCCAGCACCAGGAAGGGTTTGTGGCCGAGGATCTCTTCGTCGCGGTTTTGGGGGCCGGAGCCGGTGACCAGCACCACCGCCGGGAAGGGGCCGTCGCCCTGCGGCCGGGTGAGGGTACCGGCCAGCTCGATGCCCGCCTCGGCGTTGGGGATCTTCACTTCGCTCACCCGGTAGGGAAACGGCGGCCGGGGGTGCTGCGGCCGTTTCGGTCCTTCGGCTTCGCCGCGGGTCAGTTCCAGGGGGAAGCTGCCGGGCCCCTGCCGGAAGGTGCCGGTGATGCGCTCGCCGTCGTCGGACAGGGTGCCTTCGAAGGTGACGCCGGCGGCCGGGGCGGTGAGCTTGACGTTGGCGCCGTTGATCGCCAGCTCTTCGATCGGGATCTCGGCGTTGCCCTGGTCGGGGCTGACCAGCCGTCCCTGGAGGCCGCCGTCGCCGTCCGGGGTGAAGTAGGCCACCATGCGCAGCGGTTGGCCCGGAATCTCGATGGTGCCGGACCAGGGGCTGGAGGCGAGGCGGCGCGCGATATCCACGGTCTTGCCGTCGGGGGTCGCCGCCGCCGCGGTCGCCGGCGGGTCGGTGGCCCGGCGCGCGAAGGAGAGCGGGAAGGTCTGGCCGCTTTGGGTCCAGGTGCCTGCCAACGTGTCGCCCGCCTCGTCGAGGGTTCCGATGAAGCTGCCGCCCACCATCTGGACGGTGAACTCGACTCGCTTGCCGCTCCGCTCGAAGGTGTTCACCGGCAGTCGGGCGTTGCCCTGGTCGAGGCTGATGACGGTGGCGTTGGGTGAGTCGGAGGAACCGCCGCTGATCTCCAGGGCGAGGCGCAGGGTGGCACCGGGAACCTCCAAGTCGCCGCGCCAGGTGCCGTCCAGGGTGACTGCGTCGCGGGCTTCGGCAGCGCCGGCCGGTCGTTGGGGGGCCGCCGCGGCGGTGCCGATCGGCAGCAGGATGAGGAGGCACAGGGTGCTCGCCCGGAGGAAGGTCTTCATGGTCGAATTCTCCAGTGGGGGATCTAGCGAAAAGTCAGGGCGGTCCGGTCCGCCGGCGTCGTTGCCGTCTCCCGCTCCCTACGAACCGCGAGGCCGCGCGATTCCGGCGGGGTTGGGCTACATGCGGCTGTAGCTGGGGCCGCCACCGCCCTCGGGGGTGACCCAGTCGATCACCTGGTACGGGTCCATCACGTCGCAGGTCTTGCAGTGGACGCAGTTGCTGGCGTTGATCTGCAGCCGCCGGCCGGCCGGCGCGGCGCTGTCGTCGACCATCTCGTAGACCGCCGCCGGGCAGAAGCGCTCGCAGGGGTTGCCGTACTCGATGGTGCAGCGCTCCACGCACAGGTCCGGTTCGCGCACCACCAAGTGCACCGGCTGGTCCTCGTCGTGGGAGGTGCCGGAGTTGTAGACGTCGGCCAGCTTGTCGAAGGTCAATTCGCCGTCGAAGGTCACCGCCTCCGGCGCCTCGGCCTCGTCGCTTCCCAGCTTCTTCAGGCGGGCGTGGCCGGCTTCCGTTTCCAGGCGATTCTTGAAGCCCCAGCCGAAGCCGCCGGTGACGGTGCCCAAGGCCGCGTTGATCATGCCGGCGTAGAGGCCGCCGTCGAAACCCTGGTGGAAGTTGCGCACCGGCCACATCTCGTCGTGGATCCAGCTCTGCTCGATGCGGGTTTCGTAGCGCGCGAGTTGCTCTTTCGACAGGTCGTCCGCTACCAGGCCGTCGAAGATGGTCTCGGCGGCGAGCATGCCGCTCTTCATAGCGAGGTGGATGCCCTTCAAGCGCTGGCTGTTCAGGAAGCCGCCGGAGTCGCCGGCGATCAGGAAGCCGTCGCCGGAGGACTGGGGCCGCGACCACCAGCCGCCTTCGGGAATGGCCTTGGCGCCGTAGAAGGCCATCTTGCCGCCTGCGAGAATGCGGGCCATTTCCGGATGGGTCTTCAAGCGCTGAAACTCCTGGTGGGGATCGAGCAGCGGATTCTCGTAGTCCAGGCCCACTACCAGGCCGACGATGAGCTGGTCGTTCTGCATGCCGTAGAGGAAGGCGCCGCCGAAGACGTCTTTGCCGAGGGGCCAGCCCATGGTGTGGATCACCGAACCCGGCTCGACCCGGCCTTCCGGCAGGTCCCACACCTCTTTGATGCCGATGGCGTACACCTGGGGGTTGCGCTCGCCCTGCGCGCCGCCGGCGAGGTGGCCGGCCTTGTCGAGCTGCTTGACCAGGGTGCCGCGGGGGCCTTCGCCGAGCACCACCGCGCGGGTGCGGATGTCCATCCCGGGCTCGAAGTTGGCTTTCTTGGTGCCGTCGTGGGCGATGCCGCAGTCGCCGGTGCGCACGCCCACCACCTTGCCCTCTTCCAGCAGGATCTTCGCCGCCGGGAACTCGCAGAAGATGTCCACCCCGGCCTCCTCGACCTTCGGCGCCATCCACTTCAGGAGCTTGCCCAGGGAGGCGACGTAGTTGCCGTGGTTGTCCAAGGGTGGCGGCACCGGCAGGGAGCGGGCCTTTTCGTTGGTCAGCCAGAGGAGCTGTTCTTTCTCCACCGGGCCTTCGAAGGGTGCGTCCTGCCAGTCGTCCGGAAACAGTTCTTTGAAGGCGCGCGGATCGACCACCGCTCCGGAGATGGCGTGGCTGCCGATCTCCTTGCCCTTTTCGAGCACCGCGATGGTGACGTCCAGCGGGTGGGTGGCGGTGCGGTTGTGGAACTCGATTCTTTTCGCCAGGTGGTAGGCACCGGCCAGGCTGGCCGGCCCGGCGCCGACAAACACCACGTCCAGGTCGAGAACTTCGCGCGCTTCTTCGCTCATGGATCTTTTAAGTCTTTTGAGTTGTGACCCCGGACGTCCGCCGGGTGGGCGTTCGTCTCTCGAACGCCTGGAATCGTACCATCGCGACGGCCTTTCGGTGGATCGTCGGCCGGTGGTAGTGGCTCAGTTTGAAATCCAGAGAATTGAATCGCGCGAGGGCTTGCAGGCGCGGCTAGGGTGGTGACCTAACCCAGCGGACCGACGGAGCGCGCTAACGCTCCGCCGGCCCTAGCCACGCAAAGGAGCTAGCCCTATGCGCGACCGAGACGAGTCTACCGCTCGCCTTCATCCTCTGCCCATGTCCTGCCGCCCGCCTGGGGCTCCGCCGCCCTGGGACGAAGACGGAGGGTTCCGAGAGACCTACCTTGCCGAGTTGGACGCGGAGCCCGATCGGGCCACTTTGCGCCGTCTCGCGGCCCTAGTGGTGACGCTGTACCGGGAAGGCTTCAGGATCCATCCTCCGACCGCCGAGCCCTTTATGGTGCGCTCTCTGCGGGCGCTGGCGGCCGATTCCCGCCATCTCTACGGCTACGCCCACATGCTGGGCCGTCGAGCCGACGAAGACGAGTTGCCGCGTGAAATGGTGCCTCTGTCCGATCTGGCGCGGGATCTCGCCCCGATCTTCGGGCAGCTCGCCGATCGCATCGAGCAGGCCATCCCTCGATAGACTGCCCATCACGGGGCGGGAATGGTCCCGCCCCGCCTGCCTGTTACAGTAGGTGTCATGCCAAAACGCTCAAGCATCAGAAGGCCGACAGACTTCAACCAACGCGCCCTCGACATCGTGCGCGAGGCGACTGGTGAGAAGGAGAAGGAGGACCTGCCGGAGAAGAACCCTCACGCCGTGGCTCTCGGACGGCTAGGCGGGAAGAGGGGCGGCAAGGCTAGGGCGGCGAAGCTATCGCCCGAGCGACGGAGGGAGATTGCCAAGCAAGCTGCTCTTGCCCGCTGGGCCAAAGCGAACAAGGTGGACTAAGTCCGAACCGGTATCCTGAGCCTCGGCTGAATAGGCACCAAAACGTTTCGATACGCTCTTACGACCTGGTTGTAAAGATCCGGAACCCGCTTAGCTTTGACCGTGACGACCATGGCGTATGGTATCGCTTGGGCGCTTATGGCAGCCCGAACGCCTTCTCGATGTTCATATTTGATGTCGAAGCAGGGTTGATTCAGAGAGGAAGCCCTGAATCTCTTGTGGCTGCTAAGGCAAGGCTCCCATTTTTGACCATCTGCCCTTAATTGATACTCGGACGCACAGTACATGTTTTTCTCGGAAAAGAAAGGGATGGTCTGCGGATGCTTCGAGACTGATCCATTCTTGTAGGTCCGATACTTATCTGCATGTGGCCTGAAGGCCACAGATACTCCGCTCCGTGTGTAGGCGCCCGGATGTTCTGCATCGACCCTTGGAGCTATCAGCAGTGTAGCTCCAATCGTAGTCATGCCCTCAAGAGGGTCCTCTGGGAGTGGTATCGCTGCTCGCAAGTGCTCGCCGACTGGTAGGTCCCCCGGTGACGTGCTCCCCGTAATTCGGCCCAGTAGACTTTGAGCAATCTGGGCTGAAAGGAGGAGGGCAATATGCGCAAGAGTCGCTACAGCGAGGAGAAGATCATCCGGGTGCTCCAGGAGGTGGAGTCGGGCAAGTCGGT